>CAYNOM010000437.1:0-5835 GCA_964398415.1 uncultured Polyangiales bacterium
GGGTGAGCAGTGCGAGGGTGCCGCCCTCGCCGTGGTTGTCGGCGCGCAGCACGAACGTGAGGTACTTGAGCACGATGACGCTGATCAGGCCCCACACGATCAGCGACACGACGCCGAGCACGTGTGCACGGGAGGTTCCGACGTGCAGGAGCGACTCGCGGATGGTGTAGAGGGGCGAGGTGCCGATGTCGCCATAGACGATGCCGAGGGCACCGAGCGACAGCCCGAGGAGGGCGCGCCCCTTGGGCTCTGGGCGTCGATGGTCGTGCTCGACGAAATGCCGTCCGCTGTCGGTGGCCGTGGCGGATCGGGGAGGCTGTGACTCTGAGGACAAGCTGCTGTTCCTTCGAGGCGGGTCGCGAGCATAGCGAAAACGTCCGGCCCATGCTCGCGCGTACACTGCTAGCCGAAACGGGTGTGTCGACAAGGACGTCTGGCTCGCTACGTTGAGGCCGAGAGGGATGGCCTCGTTGGGGACGCTGTGCAGCGGGAGGCGCAAGCGCAATGGACAACGCATTCGAAACCTATCGTGGGGTGGTCAACACTTGGGAATGCGACGAAATGGGGCACATGAACGTGCGCTACTACGTCGCGCGCGCGATGGACGGCCTCGGCTCCTTGTCGCTTGCGCTCGGGCTCGAGCCTTCGGAGCTGCGCGTGCAGAAGCAGTGCCTTTTGCCACGCGAGCAGCACCTGCGCTTTCATCGTGAGGTGCACCCGGGCCAGCCCATCGTGATGCGCGGAGGCATCGTGTTGGCCACGCCCGAGCACATCGACACCTACCAAGAGATGTGGCGCGCCACCGACGATGTGTTGTGCGCCACCGTCCGTACGCGGGTCTCGCTGTCGAGCGCGCAAATCGTCGAGCTGCGTCCGTTCTCCGAGCGCGTGAGAGAACGCGCGGAGGGGCTCAAGGTCGACGTGCCCGCGCACGGTCTGCCGCGCGGCATGACCCTCGACCCACCGCGTGCGCCGCTCACGCACGAAGACGCCCACAAGCTCGGTCTGGCACGCATCTATCTCGGCCTCTTGCGCGATGAGGATTGCGACGAGCATGGCAAGATGCGCACCGAGTCGTTCATGGGGCGCATCTCGGACGGGGTGCCGCACTTCTTTGCTTCGCTCGGCGGGCTGCTTCGTGATCCGCACGCTGGCGTGGGTGGCGCGGCCCTCGAATACCGCCTGGTGTACCGCTCGTTTCCGCGCCTGGGAGACGTGCTCGAGATCCGCTCCGGGCTCAAGGCCCAGAAGGCCAAGGCCACGCACTTCTGCCACTTCATGTTCGATGCGGCGACCGGCGCGTGTGTGATGAGCTCGGAGGCCGTGGCGGTGCTCTTCGACATGAAGCAGCGTAAGGCCATAGCTCCCCCACCCGAGCAGCTCGAGCGCCTGCAGAAGAGCGAGATCGCGGGTCTCGGCATCTGATCGGGACGGGAACCCACGGAGTGCAGCTGCTAGATCCGAGGCGCGATGGCCCAGACGAAGACGCTCGAAAAGACCCCACGTTCCTTGCCCGTGATCGATGCCAAGACGCGTCGTCCCGTGCCCTGCCTCACGTGCGCGCTGTGCTGCACGTACGTCGCTGTAGAGATCTCCGAGCCGGCCACCGTGCGCGCGGCCACGGAGATCCTGTGGCACCTCTACCACGAGAACGTCAGCGTCTACTTCGACGGAGAGGACTGGCTCGTGCAGTTCGAGAGCCGCTGTCGGCACCTGCGCGACGACAACAAATGCGCCATCTACGACAAGCGCCCGCACGTGTGTCGCGATTACTCCGAGGTGAGTTGCGAGATCAACTCGGAGGAAGAGGGCATGTCGTTCTTCACGGCGGACGCATTCCTCGAGTACCTGAAGGGGCGCTCCACGCGCATCTACCGCGCCGTCCTCAAGGACTACCTGCCCGACGAGTCGCACCTCGGGCCCTACCGCGCGCAGGCCAAGAAGGCGATGTCGCCGTTTCCGACGCGTCAGCTCAGTCTGCGCGCCCTCGGCGTGAAGAAGCGCCCTGCGAAGTCGCGTAAGGCGCCCGCGAAGCGCTGAGCGCCGAAGGCCCGCCGTCGGGCGAGCGTACCGCGCGAGGGGTCTTGGGAGTGGATGCGCGACGGAGCATACTGCGCCCCGGAGGGACACCATGCTCTTTCGCCAGCTCTTCGATGCTCCATCATCCACGTACACCTATCTGCTCGCCGACGACAGCTCGCACGAGGCCGTGCTCATCGACAGCGTGTTCGAGCAGTTCGAGCGCGATGCCGCGTTGATCACCGAGCTTGGCCTGAAGCTCGTCTACACCCTCGAAACGCACGTGCACGCCGATCACGTGACGGCCGCGTGGTTGATGCGAGAGCGCTTCGGAAGCCGCATCGTGCTGTCGAAGCACGGCGGCGCAGAGGGAGCCGACGTGCTGGTCGACGACGGCGATGTCGTGCGCTTCGGTGCCTGCACGCTCGAGGTGCGCTCCACTCCCGGGCACACCAACGGCTGCGTCACCTACGTGCTGGGCGACCATCACATGGCGTTTACCGGCGACGCGTTGCTCATCCGCGGTGCGGGACGTACCGACTTTCAGCAGGGGGATGCGCGCACGTTGTATCGCTCGGTGACTACGAAGATCCTCAGCTTGCCGGACGACACCACGCTGTACCCGGGCCACGACTATTCGGGGCGTACGATGACGAGCGTCGGCGAGGAGAAGCGCTTCAATCCGCGACTCGGCGGCGACCGCAGCGAGGATGATTTCGTCGGCTACATGAACAACCTCGGGCTCCCGCATCCGAAGCAGATCGATGTGGCGGTGCCCGCGAATCTCGAGTGCGGTAAGCCCAACGAGGCGCGCCGCGCGCCCCTGGCTGCCGACTGGGCGCCCGTGGTGCTGACCTTCGCGGGTGTGCCGGAGGTGGGGGCAGAGTGGCTGCACGAACAGCCGCCGGGAAGCGTACGCGTGCTCGACGTGCGCACGAGCGACGAGTTTCGGGGCGAGCTCGGGCACATTCGCGGTGCAGAGCTCGTGCCGCTCGAGGCCCTCGAGAAGGTGGCCCAGGGCATGGACAAGTCTCTGCCTACGGTGCTCGTGTGTCGTTCGGGCGGACGTAGCGCCCAGGGGGTCGTGATCCTGAAGCGGCTCGGGTTTTCGCGGGTGGCCAATCTTGCGGGCGGGATGATCCGCTGGCGAGGCAACGGCTACGTGATCGACTCTGAGGCGGCCGAGAGCGTCTGACCTCGCGAGCACCACAGCTCTTCAGTGGCTCGAGACCTTGTGCACGTGAAAGCGCTCGAGCAGATAGGGCTCGGAGGGGTCGATGGCTGCCTTGCTGAGGGCGATCAACACCTGACGCTCCGCGCTGTTGACCCCCTCCACGTTGGGCAACAGCACGCCGCGGCGTCCGCCGTGGGATACGACCACTCCGTATACGGACGGATCGAGCTCGGACAGGCCTTCGATGGGCTCGGGTTGGTCGAGCACGCTGACCTCGATGCGCAGCTGATCGAGCTCGGCGAGCTCTACGCTCGGCATGCGAAAGTCGCGCGTGGCGGCCGACACGGCGCAGTCGGCCACCTCTTCCGGCAGCGATGAACGCAGGGGCTCGGTGCGGCCGATGCATCCCCTCAGCTCGCCTTGCGGATTACGCAGGGTCACGAACACGGCGCGTGGCGTGTCCCACGGTCCAGCCAGGCTGGGTGGCGTGTACGCGCGCCCGGTGAGGTGATGCGAGATGGCTTCGCGCGCGATGCGCGTGAGCGCGGCCGGCGGTCGCATCTCTTCGTCCACCAAGCTCACGCGCTCGGAGTAAAGCAGCGCCTCCAAGTATCCGACGCCGAAGGGGCCCTCGTAGCTGAACACGCGCAACCCGCGGGGCTTGTAGTCGATGGCGGCGGCGACGACGGCTGTCGACTGCACCACGTCCTCCGCCGCCAGATCCTGCAACACCGGATCGGGCTGGACCGCTCCGCGCAGATCGCCACGCGTCACGTGCGCTGCGAAGGTGGAGTCGAACTCGTGGGCGCGTGGGTGGTATCCCGAGGGAGCGTCCCGCGACAAGCGGTGGCTCATGTCGCCCGAGGCCAGAACGGCCCAGCGTTCACCGGAGACCTCCGCCGCATGGTGTAGAGCGCGCCCAAAGCTCTCTTCGGAGCCTGCGCCCGGATAGGGCAGGGCGACGATCAGCGTGGGCCCGCGGTAGCCGGCTTCGACCAAGAACTCGAGCGGCACGAGGGCGCCGTGATCGAGACCCGATCCGGCGAGTTGCGTCGTCTCGAGGCCCCGTGCCTCGGCGCTCTGTGCGAGCAACGCCGCTGCCGTCTCGGCACCGGGCAACGTGAGCTTCACGTCGGGACGTCCAAACCGCACGAATGAACCGCTGACGACCTTCTCGTGCACGATGCCCCAGGCACTCGGATGCCGCGGAGCGTGCGGGCTTATCACCACGAGCACATCGGGCTCGTGGGCCACGATGCTGCGCGCGGTTTCGAGCATCGCGTGGGTGGTGGCCGCGCACGCGCTCCCTCGCTCACCACCGATGGCAGGTACGACGATGGGGGCGTGGCACATCAACGCAGCGCAGACGATCGTCACGACATCTCTCCCTCACTCAGGGGCAGGCGGACGCGACGCGAACCCCAGTGTCCGGGCTTTGCCTCGAAGCAGCCGGCGAGCGTCGTGCCACACTGGCTGCACCGCCCCTGCGCGTCGAGCGTATAGGCACCGATGTCGTAGCCGTCACGCTCGATCAAGAGCGCAGCGCAGCGCGTGCAGTAGGTCGACTGCCCCGAAGGATCGTACACGTTGCCGGTGTAGACGTGCTTCAAGCCCACGGCGAGGGCCTGCTGTCGCGCGCGAGCTAGGGTGCGCGGTGGCGTGGGCTCGATGGCGTTGAGCTTGAAGTCTGGATGAAACGCCGTGAAATGCAGCGGCGTCTCCGTGCCCAGATGCTCGGCGAACCAGTGCACGAGCTGGTCCACCTCGGTCTCGGTGTCATTCAGCCCCGGGATGAGCAGCGTCGTCACCTCGAGCCACACCTTCGTCTCGCGCTTGAGCCAACTCAGCGTGTCGAGCACCGGGCCGAGATGGGCAAAGCACTGCTTCTCGTAGAACGCCTCGGTGAAGCCCTTGAGGTCGACGTTGGCTGCATCCATGTTCGCGAAGAATGCGCCTCGCGCTTGCTCGGTGATGTAGCCGGCGGTGACCGCGACCGTCTTGATGCCCGCAGCGCGCGCAACCTCCGCACAGTCGCAGGCGTACTCCGCGAAGATCACCGGGTCGTTGTAGGTGAAGGCGATGCTCCGGCAGCCCGCGGCGGCGGCGGCGCGCACCACGCTCTCGGGGCTCGCGCTGTCGGTGAGGCGGTCTTGCTCGCGCGCCTTGGAGATGTCCCAGTTCTGGCAGAATCGGCAGCCGAGGTTACAGCCCGCCGTGCCGAACGAGAGCACACTGGTGCCAGGGTAGAAGTGGTTGAGGGGCTTCTTCTCGATCGGATCGACGCAGAAGCCCGACGCGCGGCCGTAACTCGTGAGCACGACATCTTCGCCGCGCACCTCGCGGATGAAGCAGAAGCCGCGCTGGCCGTCGTGCATGCGGCAGTGGCGCGGGCACAGGTCACACTGCACCCTCCCGTCTGGCATGCGGTGGTGAAAATCGCCCCGGACCACGCCGGGCGCTAGCTCGTTTCGGTTCCCCACGCGTGCAAGGTAACCACGGTTACGGCGCCGGAAGGTGGATTGTGCGCCTTTTTTTCCACCCCGACGCAGCCGGGACGCGTTGGATCACCCTCGTTTGAGGGATGGTGCTGCGGCTCAGATCGCGGTGTTGTCGTAGAGCCGCACGGCCTTCGGGTGGTACGT
>CAYNOM010000438.1:0-1307 GCA_964398415.1 uncultured Polyangiales bacterium
GGACGCCATGGGCAACAGCGGCGATTCGGCCTTCGCCGACGAGCTCGAAACACAGCTCGGTGCGGAGAGCTCTTCGACCCGGCAGCACGCGGCCGAAGCGTTGGGACGCCTGGATCCCGTCGAGGCAGGACCGCGCCTGCTGGACCGGCTCCGCGCGGAGACGGATCCCGCTGTCCGCACGGCCATCGTGGGGGCGTTGCGTGGAGCGCCCACGGACGACGCGATCGCGTTGATGTCGGACAAACTCGCGGCGAGCACATCGATCTCGGAGCGGGCTGCGATCATCGCATGGCTTGGCGCCGCGTCTCGTACGCGACCCGAAGCACGCAGCCACCTCGTAGCGCAGTTCCACCGGGAAACGAGCGCGCGGCTGATGCAGTTGATCGGCACGTTCGTGCCCGCGGCGGCGCTGCGATGATGCCGCGCGCAGCGTTCGCCAGTGTTGCACTGACGGCGCTGCTCGGCGGCTGCACGTCCGACGTGTCCGACGTGTCCGACGTGGACGGTGAGAGCGGACCGTTCACGTCGGCGTGGGTCGAGGTTGGCGCCACGCAGTTCCAGAGCGACGGTGAAACGGGCAGCGTGGTGATCCCGGCGCACGGGTCCAGCGTTGCCCTCGCGCTGCACGCCACGACGGCGCCCGGCGTGTGCTTTCAGCTCAGTTCGGTCGTCGATGGCGACGGACGCGCGGTGGTCGACGGGCGCAACGCAGGCGCATTTTGCCGCGGCTGCGAGCTTCGAACTTCGGTCGCCGTCGAAGCGGGCGTTTTCATTTTACCAATGGAGGCTGGACGTTTCGAGCCGGAGACCGGCCTCGCGCTCCGGTTCGCCCGGGTCGACTGCCTGACCCTGACGCCGCTCGCAGCGCCACAAGATCGCCCGACGTTGCGGGTTGCAGCGCAGCCCATCGAGATGGTCCCGGATCTTGCGACGATCGATCTGCGTTTCCTCATCGCAAAGAGCTCGATCCTGTTTGGCGACGAGGACCGCCAGCAGGAGCTTTTCGCACATCTCGGGCAGGAGCTCGCCTCGGGAGGCCTCATGCCCCGGGTCGTCGAAACACGCCTTCTCGACGCGTTGCCCGCAACCATCCGCTTCCACGCTGGCGACCACGCAGAACTGGCTGCGGCGATCGCAAAGGCCCCGCCCAAGGCGGAGACGACCATTGATGTCGTCTTCGGCGGGTGCCTGCTCTACGACGACCCGATCTTCGGCCCGCCCAGTGCGGTCAACGGATTCACGCCGAGGATTCCCGGTGGCGCCGGCCCAGCCGAAGCGGACATCCCGGAGCTTTTCCTGTTCCAGTT
>CAYNOM010000438.1:1317-4348 GCA_964398415.1 uncultured Polyangiales bacterium
CAGGCTCGGGACCCGTCGACCTCCCCGTCCGTGCCCAGGCACGTTTCCTCGCGCACGAGCTCGGCCACTACCTCGGCCTTTACCACACGATCGAAGCGGACGGGCTCACCGATCAGCTCGACGACACCGACCTGGACAACATCATGCATCCCAACCCACAGCAGGCCATCGCGGTTGGATTCAGCTTATCGCAAGGCCGCGTGATGCGGATGCATCCTGCGGCTCGCGCTCGGTGACCAGACTCCGCAGAGAGCCATCCCGACCACCGAGGAGCTGACGTTCGGCTACAATGCCGCGGTGCTGGCTACCGTCAGTGCTCTGCCGTGCTTTTGATCTGCGGCAATCACTCGAATCGCTTCACCCGGATATTCGTTTCCTCACTCTGGGTCACGCGGGGTGAGCGCGGCATGAAGGGTTGGCTCGAATCGATTCGCACCGGGCGTCGCGCCATCGAAGCGCTGCACCTCGAGGTTGGGATCCAGCGCGTAGCCGTCGTCCTGACTCCGCAAAAAGTCCCGCAACCCGCGACGCCGCAACTTGGAGACCGCCACATAAATGCGATTGGCTGCGGCTTCGACTTGAATGCGCTCTCCCGGCCAGACCGCCCGCTGAATCGCATCCAACGAGAGCCCCACGCCGGGCTGCGCGCGTCGCTGCTCGACCAGCGCAAACAGGATGCGGCGCAGAACGGGATGCTGGTGCAGATCCTCCCACTCACCCCCAGGCGGTCGATAGCGGCCCGCGTTGGGTGCGATCACCAACGCGTCGGCGGACAACTCCTCGGCAGCCTCGGCCGATAGGCGACCCAGTGCGGCGCTCAGGATCCGGAGGCCAATGCGTACGTCGTCCGACAGCTCGGCTGGCGATGGACCACCCGTCGTCGACGTGCGGTGCGCTCGCTCCATCCGTTGTCTCACGCGGTGGAGCAACGTCTTCGCTCCCTGCGGATCACGCGCCTCCAGCGCCTCGGCGTCGGAAAGCTCCGCCCCACCCCAGGCCAGATCCACGAACGCGGCTGCAAGCGAGTCTCCACCATTGCTGACCGCGAGTTCCGCCTCCGCAAGGAGCCCACGAGATGCAGCGTTCTGCCCGAGCGCCGCGAGCACCATCGCCAGCCTGCCTCGGGCCAGCGTTTCAGAGCGAACATCCCCGGTGTTACGAAGCGCCACCAGCGCGCGTTCATGATAGCTCCGCGCTGACTCCAATTGGCCACGTTCTTGTTGCAGCGTACCCAGGTTGCCAAGCGCGATTGCCTCCAAACGCCGATCGCCCGCCCGCTCCAGAAGACGCAGGCCGATCTCGTAATGCGCGAGCGCCGTGTCCAGGTCGCCCTCCTCCTGCTCCAGCACACCCAGATTGACCTGAACGATGCCCTGGAGCCGCACCACGCCTGCGTCGCAGAGCACTCGGAGCGCGTCTTGGTAGCGCTCCCTGGCAGCGTCGTACTGGCGGAGGTCGTGTAGCAGGGCCCCGAGGTTGGCGAGCAGCCGGCCCTCGGCACGCCGATCGCTCTGGCCAGCGAGCAGCGACATGGCGAGGTCATAACATTCGCGCGCGCGTGGGAGCTCGCGCTGCTCGTGGTGAAGCACCCCCAAGTCCGTGACGATTGCAGCCTGGACCGTGAAAAGGGCAGAAGCCTCTGCCAGTTGGATTCCGTGGTCGAACCTGGCACGCGCCTCGTCCGCGCGACCTCGAACCTGAGCCGCGCGACCCCGAGCCGCGAGCAGCGGCGCCGCCAACTCTGGCGGAATGTCCGGCGCGATGTGCAACGTCCGCTCCAGCAGCTCGAGCAGCAAATCCGCTGGTCCGCGGCGAGCCAGTGCCGGTTCGATCGCAAGCAGCGCCTGGACGGTACGGTGAGAGGCAACGCCGCGCTCTCGGCTCGGTACCTGTTCCAATCGGCCGAGCTCGCGTTTCAGTGCCGCCACCACATTGTCCCGCAGCTCGGGCTCCAATGGGTCGTCCGGGCTCTGCTCCTGCCTTCCGCTGGCCAGGGCCAGGAAGTGTTCCGTATGCCGTGACTCCGCACTGCGCCCAGGATCGATCGCCGCGTAGTGTTCGTCCGCAAGTTCGCGGACGCACTCAAAAAGTCCCAGCCTTCCCGCGCCGAGCACCCGGAGCATCGACTTTCCCCGCAAGGAATCCAGCCGACTGAGCACGTCTTTGGCACTCAACACCGCTTCCGCGGACGACAACGAGAACGCCCCTGGAAAGAACGAGCACTCGACCAGCGCGCGCTGGTCCTCCTCCGTCAGAAGATCCCACGACCATTCCAACGCCGTGCGCAGTGTGGCCTGGCGCGGCTCGGAATCTCGAAAGCCGCCAGCCAGGACGTCGAGCCGCTTGCCCAGTCGAGAGATCAGCCCGTCCACGCCGAGCAACGGGAGCCGTGCAGCAGCCAGCTCGATGGCCAGCGGAATCCCCTCGAGCTTCTGGACCAGCACCGCAATGCGAGGGGCGTTTTCGTCGGTCAGCTCAAAGGAGTCGTCCTCGGCCCGTGCCTTGAGCAGGAAGAGCTGGACCGCTTCGGATGCGGCGAACTCGGCGTCCGCGGGTAGGCTGAGCGGGCCCAGTTCCAGGATCCCCTCGCCGCGAAGCCGGAGTCGTTCACGGGAGCCCACCAGAAGGCGAACCTGCGGCGCCTCCAGCATCCAGCTAGCTACGGTATCGACGGCGAGGTGCGTGACGCACTCGAAGTTGTCGAGCACCAAGAGGAGCGGTCCCCGCGCAGCCAGCGCGCGCCCGAGTCGAACCGAGGCCTGGTCGGATTCGCGCCCGCCGGGCAAGACGACATCGAGCGCGCTCGCGACCGTCTCGCATACCGTCCCCAGGCTGCGCGCACTGGAGAGATCGACGAACAAGGACTCGCCGGTCTCGCGGTTCGCGTACTCCAACGCCAGGCGGGTCTTGCCGATGCCGGCTGGCCCCCACAGCGTGACCAGGCGCTTGGAGCTGAACAGCGCGCGGATGCGCTCGAGGTCGGCGTCGCGTCCGACGAACGAGGTAAGCAGCTCCGGCCGGGGAATGTCGA
>CAYNOM010000438.1:4358-5834 GCA_964398415.1 uncultured Polyangiales bacterium
TCCGGTTGGCCCACGGCTGCGCTCCGCTCATGGAAACCTCCGTGGAGCCGGTTCACAGCGCTCACGGCACGGCGGGACGAGCGCTGGCCCGGCGAACCTCGAAGCGCTCCTCCCCGGCGGGCGTGTTCACCAGCACAGGCAGGATCGCTTTCGAGAAGTCGATCGGACGGACCGGGGTGACCTGCGCAAAGATCTTCGTTGACTCGACCTGGCCACACCACGTGCCGAAAACATCCGGCTCTGGCCCGCCGTCGTCCAACACCACCACGCCCCAAGGGCAATCGGCTTCGGCTGACGATTCGTACACCGCCGAGCGACTCCCAGCTCCCGCTTGCTTGGTCTCTGTCGAGTGCACCGCCCCGTCGGGCGCGGTAAGCGTGATGTCCGTTGTCTCTTCCCGCTGCGTCACGTCGAACCGAAAGCCGTCGTTTTCGAGTGATGCGAAGCTCGACGAGAGCGAACCGGCAAACCAGCGGGAATGCGTTGCAAAGGTCGTGTCGCCCCCGCAAACGTAGGCGTACACGTCGCCCTCGGCCGACACGGCCAGGCCCACGACCGAGTCCGCGGTTTCCAGTCGACCGGTGAACATGGCGACCTGCGCCGCGCTGGCTTCGGGATCGTCATCCCCCCCGCCACAAGCAACGAGGCACAGGGCCAGCGGGACGAGAGGCTTCAGATAAGTTCCTGACGCAAGAACCACGATAAAGAACTAGCACCGTTCCGCCAGCTCTGGCAACTGCGCCGCAGTCTTTAGGGAAAAATAACCCGCCCATGTTGATCCCGGGACCTTACCCTCCCTTCAATGACCTTCGCCCATTCCGTATTGGCACCCACAAATCGACATCGAATCGTTTTCGCCTTTGGCAGAACGCGAACTCCCTGACTTGCGCACACGCCAACGCATCAGCACCGGCAAACTGCGGCATGTCGTTCACCGAAGCCCGATCGATGGGCACCCTCGTTGCGATTTACGCGTATCACACTCGGTAACAGAAGGTTACCAGGCGTGATTATCGAGCCCTACCTCGTGGCACGATCGCCCATGGCCTCCAGGGCGACGGCCCGAGGACGTTGTGGGCATTGCCATCGCGAGCGATAGCCGAGTCTATCGTTGAACCTTGCTCGAGATCCACGCACGGTACGCTGCAATCGCTTGCTGCCACGCCGCTGCAAGCTTCGGGTTGAGCGCCATTTGCGCTTCCCAACCCACATCGATCCGCCCGTGTTGTGCCGCCGTGAGCCCATACCGACGGAGAATACCCGCCGTGTCCTCGGGGTGCATTTCCAGCTCGACGTGAAGCGATGCGTGCTGTTCGAGCGTCAATTCAGGGTCGGGTGAGCTACGCGCTTCTGGTCGTGTACCAGGCCCGGTGAACGGAGTGATTTGGCGCGCAATGGCAGTGATTTCGTCGTCCATTGCGCGCGTGTCGCCGAGCGTTGCCACAGCCGAGGGCGCGCCTTGTACTGCATGCGCAT
>CAYNOM010000439.1:0-5829 GCA_964398415.1 uncultured Polyangiales bacterium
CGTGTGAGATCCTTCAGCGCACTGCCACGAAACAGCATCTCCACCTCACACCGCGAATGAAGGCAGCCGTAAGCAAGGCACATGCACGAATGCGCAGAGCCGGACGCCTCCGCGAATGGTGTGAGGGAGGCTACGTTGCAGCGGCCAACGCCGCGGTCGGCCGGACGTCAGCCCGCTCGATGCGCTGGCTCGAGTCTGCGCGCTCAACCCGCGCCTGAGCGTGGCGAGTGAATGATAACCTCGTGAGGGCTGTGGACGACGAAAGGGAGCATGACGATGACGCGACTCGGATATCTCACGGGCATCGCAGCGGTGCTGCTCTCTGCGTGTGGCAGCGCCACCACCGAGAAGGATCCCGGTGATTCCAAGATCCCCATGCAGGGTCAGGACACACCGATCGACGTGGAAGGCACGACGATGGTTTCGGAACAGTCCGAGAACATTCGTCAGCTCACCCAACGCTTTGAAATGCCGGGACACATCGCGCCCACGCAGCGCTGGACGCAGCGCACCAACGGTCTGTGCGGAAACAAGTGCAACAACGGTCCGCGCCACATGTACTCCACGGCGTTCAACGACACGCTCCTCGTGTCGTGGATGGCGGTCGACCCCGACGATGCCTGGGTGCAGTACGGCAACGTCGCGACGTTCAAGGTGAACGCAGAGGGCGAATTCACCCTCGTCAACAACGTCTCCTTCGACGGAATGTGCGAAGCCACCTACGGCATCGCGACCAACGACGACGGCAGCGTCATCGCGGTGCTGTGCCGCGGCAAGACGGGCTCGACGACGACGATACCGGGTGCCTTGAACCTGCTCGAGACGCGACGCAAGGCCGACTGCCAAGAAGACTGGGAGGGTCGCTGCTATCCCATCGGCAACTACTCCGAGCAGGACAGTGCGCTGTACGTCTTCGAGTACACCGGAGGAAGCGTCACGGCGAAGCCAGACAAGATCGTTCTCGTCAACCATGCAGTGGGGGGCTGGAGGTATGGGCACCACGAGCTCTCACTCAATGCCGCCGAAGACACGTACTTCGTGCATCTCAAGGTGACGGCCGGCCCGAGCGCCGACAACCGACACGAGGGCCTGACGCACTTCGCGCTGCGACGCCAACCGGACTTCGCGTACGTGAGAGTGACCGACGAGTGGGGCTGCGGCGCTGGGCACGTCACCGCAAATCGCATGGCCTACAACCAGAAGCACGACACGTGGTCTGAGCTTTGTATGCTCGATAGCTGCGCCTATCCGAGCCAGTTCGAGAACGGGCGCTGCAATGCCATCTCGTTCTACACGGTTCCAGGCGTGAGCCGAACACCCGCCGTGAAGTACGAAGGCGCGTACGTGCTGGAGCTCGACCAGGGTCAGAACAGCTGGGAGATGCCGGGTGGCGTCTCGACCCTGCTCAGCTTGGGCGACGAGGGCTGGCTCGCGCTGGCGGCAGGGCCGGGTTACCCGAGCGTCACAACGAAGCCCGACACCATTGGCCTGTTGCGCATCCCATTGACGATCCCTGAGCTCAACGCGGTCGCGCGGATCGAGTCCGCGCCGAAGTTCGAGGGCGGCGTGCGCATGGGAGATCAGGAGGTCGAGCGCTATCCTTGGAACTGGCTGTATCTACCTGAGCCAGATCCAGCGCTGAACCGTGAAAGGCGCGTGGGCATGGCCGCCATGGCCTACTTCGACACCCGAGGCGAAGACAGCCAGCGCTTGCTCGTCGGTTGGTCGCCGAGCATCGAATTTCAGGGCATCGCCCAGGAGTACGTCGTCTCCGAGCTGGATCGCAACGGGCAGCTTCGCGGCACGGCATTTCGCCTGAAGGCAGCGGGCTGGGGAGAAGACAACCGTTGGGAGACCATGCCCTCATCGGGCTGCGTGGTGTTTCCTTTCGCGTGGGTCGGTGACGCGCCTGGCACCAACTACCCCATCGAAGCGGAGGGTCGCGTCGCGGCAGACTTTCCGAGCACGCTCTACATGACGTCCCTGTGCCCGACCACGGCGAGCCAACCCGCGCTCACCCCCACGCCGCCGGCCGTTTCCGATGCGGAACGCTGGCCCCCTGCCCCTTGAGGCGTTTGGGTCAGTTGCCGCTGCGATAAGTGATGCGGAAGCTTGGCTGATTCTGGGACACGCTGTGCTCGGCGCTATAGAAGTCGACGCCGTTCGTGCCGGTCGGGTAGAGCCCGATGCCATGGGCCGCCTCCCCGTTCACCCAGGCCTGCACGATGCTGGTCACGTCGATGATCTTGGTGCCGGTCGAGCCGCTCACGCTCGCGAAGGCCGAGGCAGCGGTGGGCGCCGTGGCGTAGGTCACGTTGCTCTGGCTCCAAGCCCTCGTGAGCTTGTGAGCCGACATGCTGTGACCGCCGTCGAAGGTCTGAATCACCAACTGGGCCGACTCCACACGGGCACCTCTGGGGATGTTGCTCAGACCGACAGGCTTGAGCAGCGCGCGCTTCACGCTGGGTGAGTTGTCGACCTCGAGGGCTGTGGCAGCCCCGAAGTTCTGGCTGCGGCGCCCCGAGTCGACGAAGGCATCTTCCACGCGAAGCGACACGGTCGTCGAGCCGCAGCTGCCTTCGGGCACACCGCATCCGCACAGCCCGGCCGCGACCTTACTTCCATCCGCCGGGCAACCATCGCGGCAGTCGGCCGTGCCGTCACGGTCGCTGTCTGTGTCTGCCACGCCGCAGCCACAGATGCCGGGGGCCGTCTTGTTGGGATCGCTTGGGCAGCCATCGCCATTCGGGGGCGGGGCCGAGCAGGAGGCGAGCCCCACGCTTCCGTCGCCGAGCGTGGCGACGCTGCCGCCCGCGTCATCGCGATGGGGCTTGCCAGCCGGCGCCTGCACCACCACCTGCGCCGCCTGCGCTCCCATGGAGCGAACCTCCACGGACACGCCGCCTCCGAGGTCATAGCGACGACCCGCTTGGGCACCCAAATATCGTGACGTGCCGAGCTCGAGGCGCTGCGTGCTCGACTGGTTGGTGAGGCCGTCTTGCGACCGCGTGACCAGCACGGTGTCGCCGCGCGAGCCGCCCCAGTTTCCCGTGCCGGCGTAGGCGCTGTCCGATCTGGCCTTGCGATACTCCACGTAGAAGTACTTGGCGGACTCGCTCGGCACCGGGATGCGCAAGGCCTGCACACCGCACCCTTGCTTGGCATCGACGGGGATCAGATTGAAGGTGCCATTGCCGCCCACCGTGACCACGCGCTGCGGCGCGATCCAGCCGAAGAAGCGTTGGTGGGCCCCATTCCAGTAGACGCCTTCGCCGTTGCCCATCACGTCGTTGTAGTCGCCGTATTCAGAGATGCTGCAGCCCTGGAGCGACGCCTTGTAGAGGCCTCCACTGCAGGTCGCCGCCTGAGCGTGGTCCATGCCGAGATTGTGGCCGAGCTCGTGGGCGAAGTACCACGGGTCGACGACGTTGTCCTTGTACATGGAGATCTTCTCGAAGCGCAGTGAGCCGTCATCGCGAACGGCTCCAACGTAGGCCCATGCGCCGCTCCAATCGGAGCCGCAGCTTCGCGGGACGATGGTAGCGATGTGCTCGTAGTTGGCCGGATCGAAGCCATCGCGCTTGAAGGCGTCGATCAAGCGATTGGCGATGACGCCGCTGTTCGAGTACTGGCAGTCAGCGGTCGAGAACGCGACGTCGTAGCGGCGAAACACCGCCATCGAGAACGTGTCGAAGCCGCGCGTCGTCTCCGCAAAGAAGCGACTCGCCTCTTCCATCTGCCGCGCAGCGTGGCTCTCGCTGACGCTCGCGCCGCCCGTCGCGAGCACCGCGACTCGGTGGTGCATGGGCTTGCGGCTCAAGGGTGCGTCGAGACGCTTGGGGATCGAAGCGAGCCGAAAGTCGCGCACGATGAGCCTGGAGTCGTCCTCCCACTCGCCCCAGATCTCGAGCTCGGTGCCTGGACGAAGCTCGGGGTCGGTATCGAACACGAGCTGCACGCGCTGTGTGTCATCGAACGCGACGCTGTACTCGCGAGCCGATCCGCCTTCGGCGTGATCGATCGTTCGCACGTCGATCACCCCCATCAGATCGGGCACGGTGATGACAGCTTCGGAGTCGGTCGAGTCCTCGTCGAGAGACGGCGCGCAGCCGCTCACGGGAGCGAGGAGCAGCGCCATGACAACCAGCCACGGGCATCGCGCTGCAAGCGGCTGGCTCGCGATCGCCTTGCGAGGTTCTCTCATCGAAGTTCTCCACGGTTCGTTGGTGCTGCGAACATCGAGGAGGGCGTCGTTCGCCGTGACGCACCTCGACCCACGGGTCACTTACTGTCGCCCTGGGTGTAGGTCCTTCACGGCCTTCGCAGGTAGGTGGATGGAGGGGGACGTGAGCCCCGAAGCTGTTACGCGTCGCACCGAAGCCACACGAGACGCGCGCCTTGGTCGACGAAGTAGAGCAGCGCAAAGCCACCAGGCTCGGCGAGCGCGACGAGGCTGGGCGCGCGCAGCGATTGCGTCGCATCCTCGATGCGCAGCTCGGGGCCCTCACCGCGTGCGTCGACCACCTTGAGCGACAGTGCGCGGCGCGAGCTCGGCTGCGCCGAGGTCGGCGCCTCCATGGCGAACACGGCGGCACGCTGACCGAGCGCACCGCTAAAGGTGAGCTCTCCGTAGCCGAGCGAGGGCAAGAGCGCCGTGGGCGCGGTGGGGGTGCGCAGCGGTACGCGTCCGATGGCTGTAGCGGCGAGCCGTCCCAGTGCCGTGTAGGCCACCGCGATCTCGGCGCCAGGGATCGAAAGCGCCTCGAGATAGGGCGGAGCGTAGGGCTGGCTGACGGGCGTGCGCACGACGGCCGGTCGCGGAACGAGGCGCGCGTCGAAACTCACCTCGAGCAGCGGCGAGATGCCGGCTCGCGCATCAATGGCCACGAGCAGTGGCGCTTCATGGCCACGCACGAAGCTCGACGCGGCGGCGCCGTGGCCCTGTGGCGTGACGTCCGTGAGCGCGACCTGATCCTTCGACACACGCGCGACAAAGGTGTGCATCGCCGTGTCGACCGTCTTCGTGTAGGCGACGAGCAAGTGCGAGGCCACGCGAAGGAGCGCAGGTGAGAAGCGTCGATCGAGCTTCCGATCGAGCACGCGCAGCGCGCCCGCCCGCCCGGCCTCAATGCCCAGCAACACGAGATCCCCCGACTCGTCCACGTAGGCCACGTCGAGCTGGCCGCGTTCGGCACGCAGCGTGGGTCTGCGAGCAGGCGATGCTTTCAGAGGCAGCGTGCTTTCGAGCCCCCGGCCCACGCGCAGCAGCTCGAAGCGAGTCTGGGGTGCCGCAACATAGAGCAGCGCGAAGAGCTCTGCACCGTCGAACGAAAGAGCGCCGAGCGTCGCCATGTCGTGAAGCTCGTGCGTCTTGCCCTGCACACAGCCGCGCACAGGTGCCATGAGGTGGCCGAGCGCGGGCAGCTTCGGGGAAGGGCGCGCGGTCTCTGGCGCCGACGGTGGCCGAGGCTCATCGCCTGGGGGAGCCGGGTCGTGCCCACGTGGCGCCGGCTGCTCGGTCAGGGCCGCCGAGCTCTGCTCGGACACACGCTCGCCCGCACATGCGGAGAGCATCAGAAAGAGAGAAAGTCGGCCGACGCGATGCACAGCACGCAGCATGGCACGATCGGCGTGCTGGGAGGTCCAACGCACCTGGCGCGGCGCGAGGAGCGAAACCCGAGCTGTCGTTCGTAGGCGAGCGCACACGAACCTCCAATTTTGGGCAGGTTGCACAGGGATTCCTGCTGAAATGGTTGAAGCCTCGCGCTCGGGGACGCCATTCAAGGACGATGCACTTCGCGGTGGATGCTCACACTCCCGGGATCTTAG
>CAYNOM010000440.1:0-5795 GCA_964398415.1 uncultured Polyangiales bacterium
CGACAGTGCTGGCCGCGAGCTCGCACGCGTCGAGTGCGCGCAATGCCCCAGCCGATACGACCCCTCCCATGGACAGCCCCGTGACCCCAACGACCAGGGTCAGGCCGTGCTGGGGGATGTAAACCCCAGGTCGAGCACCACCTCGCCGCCGCGGTCGATCGCTTGGCTTACGATCTGCCACACAGCCACAGCGTGCCCGTGCGGATTCCGAGTGGGTGTTCGATGTCGAGCACGGGCATCGACGTCGCGTCGAGCGCGAAGTACTTGGCGGTCACGACTTTCTTGAGGATATGTGCACACTCGGCCCATGATCCGCACGCTCGACTATCCCGACTGCACCTGGATCGACGTCATCGCTCCGGTCGATGAGGAAGTGCAGTCGGTGCAGCACGAGTACGGCGTGGCCGCGCAGTTCATTGCGCATTCCCTCGATCCTCACGAGCAGCCGCGCCTGCGTCGCGAGGATGACGCTGCGCTCGTGGTGTTGCGCGTGCCGCACTTCGACGCCCAGGCGCCCGTGCCCTTTGGGACGGTGCCCTTCGGGCTCGTGATCATGCCGCGGGTGATCGTCACCATCTGCGCCATCGACACGCCGGCACTCGAGGCGGTGCGTACGCACATCATGGACCCCGCGCGCTCGCGCAAGCCCCACAAGGTCATCCTGCGCGCGCTCGAGGTGCTGGCGGATGCTTATCAGACGAGCCTCACGACGATCAACGAGCAGGTCGACGTGCTCGAAGACAAGCTCAGGGCCTCCACCGAGAATCGCGAAGTGCTCGAGCTGTTGAAGCTGCAGAAGGGCCTCGTCTATTTCACGACCGCGCTGCGTGCCACGGAGCTGATGATCGAACGCCTGCGCCACGCGCCCGTGATCGCCATTCCCGACGAAGATCAGCAGGACCTCGAGGACGTGCTGATCGAGGTGCGGCAGGCGCTCGAGATGAGCAGCACAGCGGCCCACATCTTGAGCGATCTGATGGACGCGTTCGCCTCGATCATCTCGAACAACCTCAACGTCGTCATGCGTTTGCTCGCGGCCCTGACGGTGATCCTCATGCTGCCGGCCGTCGTCTCGGGATTTTACGGCATGAACGTCGCGCTGCCGGGGGCACACAGCCCCTACGCCTTCTACGCCTTGTCTTTCGCCTCCCTCGTCGTCGTCCTTTTCGCCGTGCTCGTCCTGCGGCGCCGGCACTGGATGTAGGCAACATCGCGCTCCCTGGGCTCTCGCGTCGCCGATTTGCAGGCGCGCCGCTTTCAGCGCACCATCATCGGAATCTGCGACTTTTCGCACGGATCCCAGCCACCATGCCGTTCTCGATCCTTCCGCCGCCGATCACGCCCCTGTCGTCCATTCTGCCCACCGAGCCGCTCTTGTTGATGGGTGCGGGTCCGGTGCCGATCCCGCAGGCGGTGGCCCAGGCCAACGGGGTGATCATCAATCACCTCGGCCCGACCATGGATCGGGTGATCCAGAACGTGAAGTACATGGCGAGCTACGCGTTTCAGACGCGCAGCGACAAGATCCTCGGCATCGCTGGTCCGGCGTCGGCCGCCATGGAGATGGGGGTGTCCAATCTGTGCTGGCCAGGTCGCAAGGTGCTGTGCCTGAAGAGCGGCACGTTCAGCGCGCGGCTCGGGGAGATGGCCGAGGGCGTCGGCGCCGACGTCACCTACCTCGAGAGCGCGGTTGGGCGTCCTGTCACCCTGGAAGACGTGCGCGCGGCGTTTCAGAAGAGCCGCTACGACGTCGTCACGATGGCCCACGGCGAGACCTCCTGCGGCGCCAAGATGGTCGAGCTGCCGGAGATCTGTAAGCTCGCGAAGCAGCACGGCGCGCTCACCATCGTCGACGCGGTGGTGACGCTCACGGCCATGCCAGTGCACATGGACGAGTGGGGCATCGACGTGGGCGTCACGGGCGGGCAGAAGGCCCTGTCGTCGATCCCGGGGGTATCGCTGTGCGCCTTCTCGGCCGATGGCTGGCGCACCGTGGAGGCCCACCCCACGCCGAGGCCCCACTGGTGTTACGACGCCACGCGCGCCCAGCGTTTCTGGGGCTACCAGCAGTACCACTACACCGCGCCTGTGCCGGGCGTCCTCGCGCTGCACGAAGCCCTGAGGCTCGTGTGCGAGGAGACCCTCGAGCGCCGCTTCCGTCGTCACGAGATGAGCTCGCTCGCCCTGCAGGCGGGCATCGAGGCCATGGGGCTCGAGCTTTTCGCCGACAAGGACGTGCGCCTGAACAGCGTGGTCGCGATCAAGCTGCCAAGCGGCGTCGACAGCGCGCGCGTGCGCGAATACATGACGCGCGTGTTCCGCGTCGAGATCAGCGGCGCCTTCGGGCTCGATGTGGTGCGCGTGGGCCAGATGGGCGAGCAGTGTCGCTCGCACAACTTGTTCAAGACGCTCTACGCCATGGGCATGAGCTTCAGCCGCGAGGGCGTGAAGCTCGACGTGGCCAAGGGCATGGCCGCGCTCGAGCAGGGCCTGGCGGGCGACCGCGAATACTTCGTCGACTGAGCGCGCGTGCTCTCGCAGCTGCTCGCCATCTTGCTGCCGGTCGTCGTCTGCGTGGCGATCGGCTGGACGCTCGCGCGTCGCGGCAAGGCGTTGCCCTCGGCCAGTGTGACCGTGCTCGTGGCCGACGTGGGCGGGCCATGTCTCACGTTTCACAGCCTCGCGCAGGCGGCGCTCGAGCCAGCACGCGTGCTCGAGATGGCCGGTGCCACGGCGGCGGCGATCGTGATCTTCGCGCTGCTCGGCTTCGGGGCGGCTCGCTTGTTTCGCTGGCCCGCGCACAGCTTCGTCCCGCCCGTCACCTTCGCCAACACGGGCAACATGGGCTTACCTTTGTGCATGTTCGCCTTCGGCGAGGATGCGCTCGGACTCGCCGTCGCCTGCTTCGCCATGTTCACGGTGTTCCAGTTCAGCCTGGGCATCTGGGTGTGGACGGGCAAGAGCAGCGCGCGTGAGGCCCTGTCCTCGCCCATTCTCTGGGGCTCGCTCATCGGCTTCTGCTTTGCGTGGTTTCGGATCGAGGCACCTACGTTCGTGCTCAACACGACGCGCTTGCTCGGCAACCTCAGCATCCCCTTGATGCTCATCACGCTCGGCGTGTCCCTCGCTGGCATGCGCGTCACGAGCGTCACGCGCTCGCTCGTGGCGTCCGGCCTGCGCCTGATCGTGGGCCCGGCGGTGGGCTTTGGGCTGGCCGATGTCTTCGAGCTGACCGGCGATGCGCGTGGGGTGCTGATCCTGCAGTGCGCGATGCCGGTGGCCGTCTTCAACTACCTGCTCGCGCTGCGCTATGGGCGAGACGCCGAGGACGTGGCCAGCCTGATCGTGGCCTCGACGCTGTTGTCGCTCGTCACGCTGCCCTTGCTCCTCACGCAGCTCATCTGAACATTTGTCACGCGCCTCGCGCGCAGTACGCTGCACGGGTGAGCGAGGGCAAGACGCGCAAGATCATTCACGTCGACATGGACGCCTTCTACGCGTCGGTGGAGCAGCGCGACCAGCCCGCACTGCGCGGGCGGCCGGTGATCGTGGGCGGGCAGCCGAGCACGCGCGGTGTGGTCGCGGCTTGCTCCTACGAGGCGCGGGCCTTTGGCGTGCACTCGGCGATGCCCTGCTCGCGGGCCCAGAGGTTGTGTCCGACGGCGATCTTCGTGCCCCCGCGCATGGCTCGCTACGCGGAGGTGAGCCGGCAGATTCGCGCGGTGTTCCTCGAGATTACGTCGCTGGTCGAGCCCCTGTCGCTCGATGAGGCCTACCTCGACGTCACCGACAACGCGCTCAACGAGCCCCTCGCGGGCAAGCTCGCACGGCTGATCAAAGACGAGATCAAGCGTCGCACGGGTCTCACGGCCTCGGCTGGCGTCGGGCCCAACAAGCTCGTCGCCAAGATTGCGAGCGACCTGCGAAAGCCCGACGGCCTCACCATCGTGCCACCCCACGAGGTGGCCGACTTTCTCGCACCACTGCCCGTCACACGCCTGTGGGGCGTGGGGCCGCGCACCAGCGAGCGCCTACACGATCTCGGCGTCAAGACCGTCGCCGACGTGCGCCGCATCGACGTGGCTCTGCTCAGCCAGAGGCTTGGCAGCTACGGGCCCTACCTCGCGGAGCTGGCCCTCGGACGCGACGAACGGCCCGTCGACACTCGGCGCGAAGCGAAGAGCCGCGGCAGCGAGACCACCTTCGCCCACGACGTCACGAGCCTCACGCACTTGCGCACGGTGCTCGGCGAGCTCTGCGACGACGTGGCGGCCGATCTCGCGCGCCTTACGCTGCGCGCTCGCACGCTCACGCTGAAGGTGCGTTACGACGACTTCACCACCATCACGCGCAGCCGCTCGGTCGAGCCTGCGCTGCGCGACTCCGAGCACATCTTCGAGGTCGCCCACGCGCTGCTCACGTCGTCCACCGAGGCGGGCACGCGTCCGGTGCGCCTGCTCGGTGTCTCGGTCAGTAACCTCTCGAGTGAGCATGCACCGGAGCAGCTCTGGTTTCGCTGGGACGAGCACTCTTGACGAAAACTTCGTCTCTCAGGCGCGCATTGGTACGACTCGAAGGTGCGTACGTTCGTCCCCATCGCACTCGTGCTCTCGTTCGGTGTCGGTCATGCGCACGCGCAGCTCGGTGAGATGCGCGTGCATGCTCGCCAGATCGACTCGGGTGAGGTGGCCCTGGGTCTCGACGTCAGCAGCTTCTTCGGCAAGCGCGGTGCGCCGCGCTACGCGTTCGTGTCACCCACGATCGGAGCGAGCGTACGGCTCTCCGAGATCGTGATCGAGGGCCTGCTCCCCACGGCCTACGTGCGCGAGCAAAACGACCCTGGCGACACCTTCGACAATGTCGTCCTCGGCAACGCGTGGTTCGGTCTGTCCTACTTGCCCGACTGTGCCTGCGGCTTGTCGCGGCTCACGCTCGGCATCGCCGCACCCACGGCGACGAACGACTCGCGCATGAACGCCGTGGCGTTGTTTCTCTCGCGCGCGGTGAGGGGCGATTGGGACGGCTTTGTGTGGCGCGACGGCGTGCTGCCGCTCGTCGTCGGAGCGGGCACGTTCATGGAGCTCTCTCAGCTGCGCTTGGCCTGGGATGGCGACCTCGTCTTCGGTCTGCCCGGTGGTGCGCGGAGCTTCGAATTCAGCACACAGCAGGCCGGCGATGCCTCGCTGCGGCTCGGGCGTCGCGCACGTCTCGGGGGTCGCGTTCATGGCGTGTTTCATCCCACCTCGGAGGGCGACCGCTTTCAATCGGCGCTCTCGGCTTACTTTCGTATACGCCTCGAGGAGAGCAGCTTCGGAGCGCGCTTCATGATGAGCCTCGATCGCCCCTCGGGATTTGCATTCGCGGACGAGGGCGTATGGGGCCTTGGCCTGTTCTACATCTCCACCCTCTGAGCGCGCGCTCGAGTGTTAAGCAGGCGGGTGAACTGCCTCACCGGCTGCCCGCTTTCCATCCTTGGGGACGTTTGCGAGATGTTAGCCTCATGGAAGTGGAGATCTCTCCGGGGGTTGAGTGACGCTCCTCGATGAAGTCATCGATGCTTGTGATGTGAGTCCGGAGGTCGCGCGGGACGCGGTGCTTCGGGCACTCAGGCATAGCGGCTTCTCGGGCACCGAACCCAGCGGGGCGGATCTTCGCGCATCGTTGCCCGAGCTGCGGCGCGCTCTCGAAGAGAGCTTGCCGCCGGCTCGGGCCTACGAGGCGGTGGAGCGGGTCGACATCCTGCTCGCTGTCAAGCCACCGGATCTGCCGCGTGAGCCACCGACACTGGCGGAGCT
>CAYNOM010000441.1:0-5793 GCA_964398415.1 uncultured Polyangiales bacterium
CCAACGAACCGATCGCGCTGCTGCCGCGCAAGCGGAGGCTTTCGCTAGACGGCGGCAGCCATGGCTGTGCCGTACGGGCCGACCACACCCTGCTCTGCTGGGGTGGGCCAACGTCTGATCAGGGAGCGTCTCGATTCGATCAGGTCGTGCGAGGCTCGTACTTCTGGTGCACCGTCGACGAGGAGGGCCGCGCCGCATGCACTGGCCCTTCGCGTCCCGAGCAGCCCCCGGCTGGCCTCAGGTTCAAGCACTTAGCGAGTGATCGGTTCGAAATGTGCGGAGTGACCGACGGTGAAACCCCGTGCTGGAATAGCAGCTCGGCCAACGAGCTGTTTCCGGAGCGGAACGTGGTGGAGATCGATGGGTGCAATGGCTTCGTTGGCCTTACCCGAGAGGGAGAGGTGATCGGTAGCTATCTGCCCGAGGGCGATGAGTACGTGCAGATCTCCTCGTGCGGGATGACCTGTGGGCTCACGCCCAATGGACTTGGGCGCTGCGACAATCCCAAGGTCAAGGCCACGACACGTCGCTATCGGCAGGTCGCGTCGTCGCGCGAGTTTGGCCTGTGCGGCATTCGGGAGAGCGACCTGGGCATCGAGTGCTCCGGGGAGGGCTTCGAGCTTCCAGGCCGCTTCATTGAAATGGTCACGACCAACGAGGGGCTCTGCGGCATCCACGAGGATGGCTCGGTGGCCTGCACAGCCGGCATCGAGGCGCCGGAAGGGCTCGTGGTGGCGGTAGACTGACCTCCGAGCCAACGTGGTCCCGCGCCCTACTCCGGCGGACGCTCGCCGTGAAACAGCGTGAGCACCGCGCAGGCGACGCGCTCACTGCCGCGTTCGAGCGTGCAATCGAAGTGACTGAGCGTCTCATTGCCGCGGATGCGCTTCGCGCGCACCACGAGCTCGTCGCCGACCGACAGGTGCGGGACGAACAGCTCGAAGCGCTTGCACGCGATGATCATACCCACCCGCACACCCTGGCCGCCGAGGAGCGCTTCGTAGCCGAGACAAGCCGCCACGCACTGGGCCATGTGCTCGATGGTGGTGCACCCCTCGACGCGCCCGTCGCGCACGAAGGGTGTGCCTTCGCGGATGCGCAGCGTGCATACGGCCTCGCCTTCAGCCCAGTGGGTGAGCTCGTCGAGGAGCACCATGGGTCCCGCGTGCGGGATCAAGTCGGCGATCGATGCGAGCTGTGTCATGGCGCGGCGAAAATCTCGAAGCAGACTCCGCGCCCGCGTCCGCGATCGAGGCGAACCACGCCACGTCGACCCTTTCCGAGCGCGTCGACCAGGTCGAAGAGCCCTGCCACGGGATTGTTTGCGAGCACGGACGGCGCCTCGGCGCCCGGCAGGCTAGGCGCGCTCGCCACGGGCCCACGCAGTCGCGGCATGGCCGCTGTCGCGCGGCTCTCGGGCACGAGCGCGACCGCACAGGTCAGCATCTCCCAGCCACCCTCCAGGCCGCTCACCAAGTTGCCGGGGGCCGCTTCGTCGCCACAGACCACGATCACCGGCTGGTCGTGGGTGACGCAATAGGCGAACGCCTCGACCAGGGCCATGGCAGGCGTGTCGAAGTCGGCGCCGATGGAGGTGGTGAAGCCGCGGTTCTTGGTGGTGATCGACACGACGCCCGAGGCCGCATTGTGCACGCTCGTGGCGAAGCGCATGGGCGAGAGGGCCCCATCCCCGCGCCACATCTGATCGAGCAGGGCGATCATCGTGCCCACCTCGCCGAGCGCCGATCCGAATACGGCGCCAACCGTGCTCGCGTCGAGCTCTGCCGTGCTGAGCGCTTGGCCGTAGGCATCGGCGAGCGCGCGCGTGAATGGGCTCGCGCGCCGGCGCGTGCGCGCGTCGATCAGCTCCCCGGTCGGAGCCGGTAGTGCGGCGTCGCGCTTGTCCGCGAGCCACGCTTCGAGTGTGGGATAGCCCGGCGCGTAAAGGCCGAGCCCCGCGACTGCCAGAGTCGTCATGGAGCCCTCATCAGCACGCTCACGTTGTTGCCGCCAAACGCGAGCGAGTTGCTGAGCACGCGTCGAAAGCGGCCCTCGGTGCGCGTCGTCGGGATATTGAGCGTGATGCGCTCGTCGATCGGGTCGGCGCCGAGCGATGCGGGCAGCCACCCCTCGAGCAGCGCGAAGATGGCGATGGCCGCCTCGGTTGCGCCCGCGCCGCCCAAGGTATGCCCATGGTAGCCCTTGGTGGAGATGACGGGGACGGCCTCACCGAGCAGGCTGCGGATGGCTTCGGCCTCGGCCGTGTCGTTGAGGGGCGTCCCGGTGCCGTGGGCATTGACGTGATCGACGTCCGCGGGCGTGACTCGAGCCATCTCCAAGGCGCGCTCCATCGCAGTGCGCGCACCGCTGCCCTGGGGATGCGGCGCGCTGATGTGATAGGCGTCCGAGCTCTCGCCCACACTCTCGAGCAGCGCCATCGCATCGCCCCCGCGCTCGAGCACGAGCAACGCGCCGCCCTCCCCGATGCTGATGCCGTCACGCTTCTGCCCGAAGGGGCGGCAGCGCGTGGGGCTCAACGCATCGAGGGAGAAGAAACCGCGCAAGGTCATCGAGCACAGCGTGTCGATGCCTCCGACGATGCAGGCGTCGGCCATGTCCGCATCGAGCAGGCGCTGCGCCGAGGCGAGCGGCTTCGCGCTCGAGGTGCAGGCGGTGGAGACGACCCAGGCGGGGCCCTTGGCGCCAGTGAGCTCGGATACCACGTGCAGGATCGCGCCGTAGGTGTGGTGGCGCCAGAGGTCGTAGCCGTCGGGCAGTGCGCCGGTCGTGACGTAGTGTTGGTAGGCCCCCTCGGTGACGTCGGCGCCAGCCGTGCTCGTGCCGAGGATGACGGCGATTCGCTCGGGGCGAAACCGGCTGCGCACGCGCTCGAGCTGGGGCGACAGCTGTTCGATCAGCAGCGCCGCCATCTGCGCCGTACGGGTGCTCCAGGCCGCAAGGGAGGCAGGAAGCTCGGCAAGGGGGCCCTTCACCACACCCGTGGCCGTGGGAAAGGGCAGCGGGATGGGACAGGGACCCAGTCCGCTTTGGCCGGCCTCGAGCGCCGCGCGCACCTCGCTCAACGTCGTGCCTAGGGCGTTGCACATCGCAAAGCCCGTGATCGGAACGGGCGCGGGCGCGTAACTCATGCGTGCCTCTCTTCATCGGGCGCAGGCTCGACAGAGAGCTGTTCGCGCCAGGGTTTGATGCGCGAGGCCCGCAACATGTCGCGAAACGGGTTGTCGGGTCGAAATACGTCGCCGGCCAGCACGCTCACCACGCTCGCCCGCAACGCAGCGCTCGGAGGCGCGCCGAGCAGGAAATTCTGGGCGAAGCGCGTGTTGTAGAAGCGATAGACCAGCGCTGCGAACGTGTCGTAACCGGCCTCCATGTGCGCCATGACCGGCGCGGCCAGGTTCGGGTCGTCCTCGGTGCCTGCGCTGAGGGCCGGAACGAGCTCTGCGACCAGCGCCTCGGCGCTGCGCACTGCGAGCGACACGCCCGACGAAAACACGGGGTCGATGAAGCACGAAGAATCGCCTACGCAGGCGAAGCGACTCCCGAAGGAGACCCTGTTGCGGAAGGAGAAGTTGCCGATCAGTTGCGTGCGTTGCGCACGCGTCCCGCGCGTCCACTCGCGAAGCAGGGGCGACGCTTGCACGTAGTCGAGCACGTCGTCGGCGCGCGCTCCCTGCTTGCGCGACACGACCCCCACGCTCAAGCGCTGACCGGGGAGCATGATGACCCACGCCCAGCCCTCATCGAGCATCATGATGCGAATATCGTTGTGCGGCGCAAACGCGGCGAGGGCGCTCGCTCCGATGCCCTCGAACTGGGTGAAGCTCGCCGCCTTTCCGAAGTGACCAAAGGGCTGCACGTTCTTGTGGAGCCGCGCGAGCAGGCGATCTTGGCCTGTGGCATCGACGACGAAGCGACAGCGCTCCTCGCCGTAGTTGGTGCTCAGATACACCTCGCTGCCGCGGACCTCGACGCTGCGCACGCGAACCCCATGACGGACGTCGGCACCCAAGGCGGCCGCGCGATCGCGGAGCAGCGTGTCGAAGCGCGCGCGGTCGACGTGATAGGCGTGTCGCGGCGGACCGGGCAGCGCCTCGGCGAAGTCGAAGATCGCCTGCTTCTGGCTGCGCTCGCAGATGAACTGGGCACCACGCTTGAATACGAAGGTGTCCGCGCAGGGCGACACCCCCAGCACCTCCTGCACGATGCTCGACGCCGGCAGGAGCGACTCGCCGATGTGCTCGCGTGGGAACACATCCTTTTCGAGCACGAGCACGTCGACCCCACGCGCCGCGAGCAAGCTCGCAGTGGTGCTGCCGGCCGGGCCGGCCCCAATGACGATGACCTGTCGTGTTGTCATCCAAAACCGCCGTCGATGCGAATCACCTGACCGGTGATGTAAGCTGCCTCTTCACCCGAAAGAAAACTCACGAGGGCCGCCACCTCTTCGGGCCGGCCGAGCCTTCGTGCGGGCACCATGTTCTTCACCACGAAGTCGGGCACGCCGCTGATCATCTCCGTGTCGATGAGCCCAGGCGCGACGGCATTGACGGTGATGCGACGCTTGGCGAGCTCGATGGCGAGCGACTTGGTCGCCCCCACCACGCCCGCCTTGGCCGCGGCGTAATTGGCCTGACCGCGATTGCCGCTCAGGCCGCTGATCGACGACATGGTGATGATGCGCCCGTACTTCTGCTGCACCATCGGCATCACGAGCGGACGGGTCACGTTGTAGAAGCCGTCGAGCGTGGTGCGCGTGACCGAGTGCCACTGGTCGAGCGTCATGGCGGGAAACGCGTTGTCGGCGCAGATGCCTGCGTTGTTGACCAACACGGAGATCGGGCGCGGATCTTCGAGCGCTTTCGCCAGCGCGGCCTCGGTCGCCTGCGCGTCAGCCACATCGAACCCCATCGCGACCGCCTCGCCGCCAGCGGCCGAGATCTCGTCGCAGACCGCTTCGGCGGCCTCGCGGTTCGTATGGTAGTTGACAATGACGGCGAAACCGTCGGACGCGAGTCGCTTGGCAACCGCCCTCCCGATGCCACGACTACCGCCCGTTACCAATGCACGTCTGCGCTGCACCATGCTCCCCTGCACCTTGCTAACCAAGGCTGTGGGCCACCCGTCGACAGGACCGCGTTTCTTACCTTTGTGGGATACACTTGTCCAGCGATGCCAAGGAAGGGCGCTCGCCCGAGCTGCCCCATGTCGAAATCAGGGCGCCCACCAGCAATAGGGCCAAGGGGCGCAGGCCGCTCCCGCTGGAGGGCTAGACATGAGGACTCATCGATCGCTCGGGCCGCGCTTGGCCCTGGTGTGCCTACAGGCCTGTATCGGCACCGGGCAAGTGGACATCGAGCCGGAAGTCGACGAAACCGACGCGCCCCTCTCGTTGTCCGTGGAGACCAAGACCCCCGTCTGCGGCGACCCCAAGCGCAGTGTCCTGGGTACGCCCTGGCAGCGCTGTGCGGCCCTGGATTCCATGTGCATGCGCGGGACGTACGAGCCCAAGGGCCAATGCTGTTACGCTGAGCCCGCGCCGGAGGGCGCCACTTGTGGCAGCGACGTCGCCTGCAACGGCGTCGGCAAGTGCACCGAGCCCGCCGATTCGCGGGATGTCGACTCGGACTCGATCGATGACGAAAAGGACGTCGTGCTCGGTGGCGCTGCCTCGTTCTTCAACTTGCCCTTCTCGGCGTCGTTGTGGTTCGAAGACGGAGCGGTGCAGATCCGACTGGACGACCAGGCAGCCCTCCGCCTTCCGACCGAGAAGCA
>CAYNOM010000442.1:0-5792 GCA_964398415.1 uncultured Polyangiales bacterium
CCCTCAAGCATCAGTCTGCGGACGCTGCCGCGGTGATCCTGAACCGGCTCATCCCCTGGCATGCTCAGCCCCTGACGATACTCGGCACCCAGGTTCGTCGTATCGAGCTGCTGCGGATCGTGCCGGGCCTCCTCCTTGCGCTCATCGGCATTTTGTCTTTTCAGATGCTGAGCATCGAGGCCCGGGGCAGGCTGTCTGCAAGGCTCAGGAGCGCCGCAGGTTCGGTCCGTGCCATGATGCGCGAAGCGCTCCAGGCGCTGGGTCGCCTGCTGCGTCGACGCGGGCAGTGATGCTCCCGTGCGCGGGCAGAGCCCGTGCTGCTCAATGCTGGTGTGGGGGCAAGCTCAGGAGCCTCTCGGGGCTCCGATCGGCGGCCATATCGACGTCGGACATGCGAAGCGCCCGCGGCGTCAAAGCCTCGCTAGGGTCCGCGTGCATGGGGGGGACGTCGCGTAGTGCCGATTCGCGCTCGGCGCGTAGCAGCTTGTCGAGCACGGTCGCGCGGGTGTGCTCGGGTACGCCGTGAAGGGGCGCGTCCTCCAGAAACACTTGAAAGCGGGCGCAAAGCTCGTCCGTCCACGTTGCATCGGCGAGCTCTTCGAACAGTGACAGCGCGTCCCCATGCACCGGACACAGGTCGAGGGCCGTGCGACAGAGCTCGAGGGCGCGTCCGCGAGAGGACGTCTTCGCGATGCGGAAGTACACCTCCGCCATGGCTAGATCGGGTACGCAGTCACCCTGCTCGGCCTGCGGCCACGACTCGAGCAGCGTGACGAGCTCGTCCACCAGGCCCCCGTCGCGTACCGTGCCGAGAAGCGCGAAAAGCTCGGCCTCGGTGCCGGGCTGAAGCTTGAGGTGCCGCGCCAGCTCGGGAATCGACCTCTTCACGGTGGCATTCATCGGTAAGTCTCCATGGAGCGGGCAGGGTGCGAGCGCGCCTCATTCCGCCCATCGTCCTGCACTCCCCCTCACCGTGGCTACAGTAGCTCGAGATTATTTGCCGGAATCGAGTTTCGGCTGAGTAGGTCACAAAACGAGCCCCGCGAGATGTGGGGCGACCGAGGCACCCTCCCTGATGTGGGGCGGGTCCGAAAGCACTGCCCTGTTCGGACCAGACGGTCGGTCGCATTTGTGCTAGCTAGGAACGCGCTCGCGAGGAAGAAAGAGAGGCCGTGCATGGGGTACGCAAGGCTTGCCGGGCACCAGGTGCTTCGGGGGCTCGCATGTATGGCCATCGTGGGGTCCAGCGCATGCGCAGCGCCCGAAGACGACAGCCAACGAGCGACCTATTACATCGTGACGCACGGTCCGACCACCGACGTGGGCTTCTGGGGCGAGGTCTATGAGCCGGCCCTGCGGCGTGCCCACGAGCTAGGGGTGGAGCTCGTTCCGTTGCATCCAGCCACCGAAGTGACCGGTGCCCAGCTGAACATGCACATGCGGACGGCGGTCGATGCCAGGCCCGCCGGCATCCTCGCCACCCTTTGGGGCGCGGGCATGGTGGAGGTCGTCCGGGACGCCAATCGCGCAGCGATTCCGGTCGCTGCCATCAATGTGCGCCCAGACGCCAGCGAGTACGAACGGCAGCGGCGCGCCTCGGACCTACCCGAGAGCTCGGAGAAGGGTGGCTTTCTGTTCTACTCCGGGCAGGACGACTTCACCTCTGCGTTGACCATGACGCGCTCCTTGGTGTGCCAGCGGGCGCGCGGTGTGCTCGCGGCTGACGACACCACCTGTGCGGATGGCGAAACCACGGTGGCCCAGGCTTGGGCAGCTCTCGAGGCCGAGGGGCCCGTGCGGACGGGCTGCCTGGTACACCAGCTCGTCCTGCCGTGTTTTCAGCGCTGCGCGGCGTTTCGGCAGGTCGTGGAGGGGCTCGGTGCGACGAGTTATGAGCAAGTCGAATGGAACGCAAGCGTGCCAGGGGCCGGGGAGGCGGCGGTTCGAGCGTTCCTGACACGCCCCGAAAACCAGGCGGCGAGCTCGTTGCTCGTGCTGGGCTGCGGACCACTCTCGACGGAGATCCTTCGCGCGACCTTGCCGTCCGCGCCGGACAACCTTTCCTACGTCACCTTCGACACGACTGAGGTCGTCTGCGAGGGCCTCGAGACCGGACAGGTGACCCTCACGTCGGGGCAAGGGCATCGGTTGCAGGCCGTGCGGGCGCTCGAATACCTGCACCACTACGTCACGAAGGGGGAGCTTCCGGCGGAGGGAGAATCCCCTGACGGGGAACAAGACCTGCGCTGGACCTCGGACGCGCAGTATCGCTTGTACGCCACGGGTCCTGAGCTGATCAGCGATCCGAGTGTGTGTCGGCAGCAGTAGGCTTTGCGGGTGAGTCGTCGCCACAAATCGCAAACATGGCGCGCGTTGACCGACCGATCCTGATGCGACTTCCCCCGGCCAGCGCGGCTGCGGGAGCGGCTGTGCTGTGGGTGCTGCTGGGGCCCTTTCTCGAGGTAGCGCGCGCCCAGGACGAGGGCCACGGGGCGCCGGTCGGCAGCGAAAGCAGCGAGCCTGCGTCGAATCTGACCGATCTCGAGGCGCTCGAGGAGCTCGAGCACCTGTCGCTCGCGCAGTTGCTCGAGGTCGAGGTCGAGTCGGTCAGCCTGCGCAGCGAGCGCGTGACCCAGGCGCCCGGGGTGTTGACGGTGATCAACTGGCACACCTTTCGGATCTATCAGTACACCTCGATTGCAGACGCCCTGCAGGTTCAGCCCGATGTCGACGTTCTCGACGATCACAGCTCGTACAACGTCGGCGTTCGAGGAGTCAACGCGGGCTGGGGCGCGCAAAGTAAGGTGTTCAAGCTGATGTTGGATCGTCAAGACATCGGCTTTCGTCCCACGGCGGGGGGCTTTCTCGGGCCTGAGGCCATGCCGCTGCTCGCGATTCGACACGTGGAAGTGATTCGTGGCCCTCTCTCTGCGCTGTACGGTGCGAACGCGTTTCTCGGCGTGATCAACATCGTGCCTCAGACAGCGCAGAGCATGAGCCGTGAGCGACCCGGTCATGGGGTGTCGAAGGGCACTTACATCAATGCGTGGGGCAACCACGGAGCTTCGGGCGAGGCGGCCCAGTGGTGGCACAATGAGCGGCTCGACCTCTTTGGCGCGGTGGCCGTGCGCGGCACACGCCGCGACGGACTGCGGCTGCCACGCTCGTCGCCGCGCTACGACAACCTCGAGGCATCCGGCGTCAGTCTCACGACGCGGGACGACCATGAGCGCACCGCGTCAGCATACCTGCGAGGCGGGCTCGATCTCAAAAAGGCCGGCGAGATCACGCTGGATGGCGTGTTTCAGTACGCCGATCGCACAGGACACTTCGATCCCGACTCGGAGCCACTGCTCGGTGCACGGCTGACCTTCTACAACACCACATCCCGCTTGCGGTACGAGCTGAAGCCAACCGAACCGTGGACGTTTCAGGCGTCCCTCGGAATCTCGACCGGTGGACCCACCGATGCCCAGCGCTTGTACGACCCATTTCGTCCGGGGATCGAGTACATCCAGCGCGAGTATGAGTATCTGCAAGGCAATGGATCGCTCTCCGTTTCCTATGAGCGTTCTTCGGTCGGTAGCCTCACGCTCGGCGCGGATCTGCAGGTAGACCGCGAACAACTCCCGGGTCTCGTCCTGCACGAGCAGTCTGGCGACGAGCAGCGCGTGGATACGGGGCGCAGTTACGTTTTTCGAAACGAGGGCGCCTTCATCCAGGGAACCCTCGTGATCGCGAAGGGGCTGACGGGTCTGGCCGGGGCACGCTACGAGCACCACAATCTGTACGGGGCGCAGCTCAACTACCGCGGCGTGCTCGTTTACAGCTTCGCCGAGGACACGTCCATCAAGGCGCTTTTCGGGAGCGCTTTCCAGGCTCCTTCGCCGGTGCTCTTGTTCGGTGGGGAGCACCCGCGACTTACCGGCATCAGCGACAACTCGCAGCTGCAGCCTCAGCGCGTGCGCTCGGTCGAGCTCGCGTTCACCAGTCGCTTCTTGCAGCTCATGCGTGTCGAGATGAGCGTCTACTACAACCAGCTGACCGACTTCGCAGAGCTCGACACCGTCACCGCGGGTCCAAAGGCCACGAACCGTTCTCGCGTCGATGCCTTGGGGGGCAGCGTCCAGCTGGATGTGCAGCCCACCCGCGTGCCACTCAACGCATTCGCGAACCTCTCCTATGTGTTCACGGATGTCGGGACGGACGAGCTGCCGACGCTGCGCGTCTCCAGACAGACGCGCCTATACCCCGCGCTCAAGCTCAACCTGGGCGCAAGCTACACGATTCGCCGTGCCTACGTGAGGCCGTTCTCCACCTATCGCTGGGTTGGGCGGCGCGCCGCCGACAAGTCGAACCTGGCCCACCTGCCCGCCGGACAGCTCGAGGAGTACTTCCTCGACAGCTACAGCCTGCTCGACCTGGGCCTCGCTTCGAGCGGCCTCAGGCTCTTCGGTAACCACGAAACCCTGATCTCTGTGCGTGCGACCAACGCCCTCGGCGCACGTTACGCCCAGCCCGGCTTTGCGGGCATCGACGTCCCCGGTCGCGAGCGCACCGTGTACGTCAGCGTGGAGCAGGAGTACTGACGACTCAGGGGTGGGTGTGGGCCTGACCACAGGTAGTGGCCTCGCGCCGCCCGATCGTCGCGCGCCGCCGCTGTTCCTCTCGGTAAGGCATCTGCCGCCGCGCCAACTCTGGTAGCTTCGAGGTGCCGGCCCCGGTGCGAGATTCCTCCTGCGCGGTCCTGGGGCGGCAGGAGTCTGCATGCTTCGATGGCACTGGTGGCGCGCACCCTCGCTGCATGCGGTGGGTCTCATCGTGGGGGCCGTCGCTTGTGGCACGACCCAGCTCGACGCGTTCGAGTCGTCCGGGCCGGCGCCCGACGCGCGCGCACCGAGCGATCCGCAGCCAGCGGCGAGAGACGCGAGCACGGGTGAGCCGACGACGCCTGGCGATGGTCACAGCGCGGATGCGGGGACCTCAGGTGTCGGTCCGACCGTCTGCGAGGGAGCCACCGTGCTGGACCCGGTGGCGCTGGGGTTCAAGACGTGTGAGCTCTGCGCCGACGCCTTCTGCGTGCCCAACCACTTCGTGCCGAGCGGCCAAGACCGCCTTCTCGCCGCTTGTGATTCGGCGAGCAAGTGCGTGCCCGACGTGCTCGTGCGATCGCTGGGCATGGTGCGGCTGGCTGCATGTACGTCCGTCGCTGGTCTCGAGGGGCGCTGTCTCTCGACCTGCTTTCCGCCGGTTCGCGCTCAAGCATCCCTGCTGCCCCAGGACGTGTGTAGGGCGGACGAGCTGTGCACTCCCTGCTTCGACCCCCTGAGCGGCGAGCCCACCGGCGTCTGTTCCCTCGGCTGTGATCCCGGGCCTTCTCAGATGCCTCCAGCCGCCGCCGGGTGCTGTGGTGGTCTAGGGGCCTGCGTGCCCGGCAGTCTCGTCCCGGCCGAGCAGCAAGGCCTGCTCGGGCGCGACACCTGCGGAGATGCCCAGCAGGTCTGCGTGCCGAATGACCTGGTCAGCGTGGACTATCGGCCACCCCAGTGCCGCTCTCTCGGCGGCTTCGAGGGCCGCTGCTTGCCCGCCTGCCTGCCGGCCGTGGCCGCTCTGGCCGAACGACTGCCCGTCGACAGCTGTGCGGACGGCCATCTGTGCACGCCGTGCTTCGATCCGCTCACGGGCAACCCGACCGGGGCGTGCAACGTGAACGGTGACGCACCCAGCTCGAGCCCTGAAGACAACCAACTCGCTCGGTGCTGCACCGTCACCGGCGGCAGCCAGGTGGGGCT
>CAYNOM010000443.1:0-1267 GCA_964398415.1 uncultured Polyangiales bacterium
ACGCTCCCGTGCCGAAATATCGTCGATCTGATCGATCAGCGCCTGCGCCTCCGAAAGCGTACCGTCGTTCGCTCGCTTCTTCGCCGCTGCAAGATCCTGGTACAGCTGGTCGCAACGCTCTTGCCACGCCAGCAAGGACCCCTTACTCCAGCTGCGCGCACCCTCGTCGTACTTCGTGTTGAACTTCCAACCACCAGGCTGGTACGTCACCGTCTCCGTACGCACGCAGCCGTAGGACGAAAAACCGAAGCCGACACCGCTCCCAACAGGCCCGGCTCCACCAAAGGGACCTTCCGTTGTTTCAGGGCTTATGAACCCGTACTCCGCGCACTCCTCGACTTCGGTCTTCTCATCGAAGTACTCCCGCTTGCTCGAATGGGCATGGCTGAAGCTGTAGCCGGAATCGATCGCGTTATTGAATCCCTCCTCTGTGCACACGCGGTCGATCGTCGTCTGAAGCTCTTCCTCCTGCGACCTGATCGCCCTCACCTTCTCCGCCAGCGCATCTCGTTGCGCGCCCAGCGAGATCCCTTGCAGTAGCGCACCAAGATTCGCCTCCGCGATCCCGTCCTGCGCAGCCTTGTGCTCAGCACGCGCCGCAGCCACGTTCGCTTCCGCACTTCGGATCGTCGCCAGCGCCGTGGAGTAGCTGTCGCGAACGCGTCTCAGCGCCGTCCACGTCGACAGCAGGCTCTTGCCCAGTTCCGTGCCCTCTTGCCCCTCGAATGAGGGAACCTCTCGATCGCGTTGCGACCACACGACTGCAGGAACCTTGATGCCCTCGCTCAACATCGACTTGAGCGCAAGCACTCGCTTCTCGCAAGCCTCGATGGCCTTCAATCGAACCACCGTCAGGTTCATCCCGCCGAAGGAGAACTGCGGAATCGTGAGCTGCGGGCAAGCCGTATCCACGTCGAAGACCGGAGGTCGTACTTCCCACTTGACCTCTGCACAGCTCGCCTTCCCGCACAGAAGCTCGTTCTCCTGCTCACGAAGCTGTGCCCCCTTCTTCTGCGCTGCAGCAAGGCTCTGGGCGTCGAGCTCCTCCTGGCGCGTTGTCTCGGCTGCATCTTCGATCGCCTTCGTCGCTTCGCGCGCCGTCTTCTCCGCCAAACGCAGAAAGTACAGGTACGGCTCCTCCCCGTTGCTGCCAAGAAGCGATGGGTCCGCCGAAGGCACCCAGTCGATCGGCAAACCGTACGCGTCGTAACGTGGCATCGACCAGTTCGTTGGAGAAAATCACGGCCCGGCCGGCGCACGCGTGGAT
>CAYNOM010000443.1:1277-5791 GCA_964398415.1 uncultured Polyangiales bacterium
GAGATCGCGCCGTCGAGCACAGTGAACTGCGTCGCGGGCCCTCGCTCGCGGATTGATCCGTCGAAAAGGAGCTGGAATCCGCCCTGATCGCGCGGATACGCGGGCACCTCGAAGAACACGCTCGTGGGGCTCTTCAGCATGAGACTGGCGGTCCTCAGCTCGCGACCATCCGTCATTTGTCGAGTGGTTAGTGCCGTTCGGCTCGTAGCCATCAAATCGGTCGTATCGCTACCGAGCACCGGCGCATCGGGGCGCAGCGCCTTCAGAGCGGCATGCTCTACTTGGTCGCCGTAGGTCAACGCCTTCACGGTGTCGTCAGCGCTCGTCACGACGCTGAGCTCGTACGCCGTGCGCGCACCGCCTTCCACCGCAGCGACCTCGCGACACAAGCCGCCGATGGTGTCCGATGGAAGGTTGGGCTGCGGAAGATCCCAGATGATGGTCACGCCCTCTCCGGTGCACACCTTGGGCACGGCGTTACGGATCTCCGTCTTCTTGCGAAGCACTGCGGTCCGACTCCCGATGCTCTGGTCGATGAGCCCCATGGCCGAAGACACACCCTTGTAGAACTCCCCTGCAGCGCCAGCGGTCTGCAGAATGCTCTCTCGAGCCAGGGCCAACGTGGGCACCGAACCCCACTCGAATGCGTTCGCCCCCCAGGCGTCGCGCGCGGGTGCCTTGACCACAAAGCGACGATAGAGAAAACCCTGTCCGCGTGCCGGCGCACGCGCATCGAGCTCTCGAACCGGGATGTGGCGAAGCGTGGTGCGCGCCTGCAGCTCATGGCTACCGAGCGTCACGAGCTGGAAATTGCGATCGAGATGGATGCGAATGCCGCCCTCTGAGACAAGCCCTGCGCCGAGGAGATGGAACGGTGGATTCGCCGCAGACAGCACTTCCTGCACGCGCTGCACATCCGTCTTCGTCTCCACCCGATAAGGGGGCGGATCGCTCGGCGTCGTCATTCCCACCGGCGTCGAGGAATTCGCTGTCAGGCCGTTTCCCAGCTGTCCGGCGTCATTTCGACCCCAGCACCGCGCGCCAAACCACTCAGACAGCGCGCACGTGTGGAATGCTCCAGCGGCAACGCTGGACAGGGGGCTCTCGGCGATCTCGACGGCGGTCGTCGCGAAGTTGCCTGCCGCGCTGCTGAGCTGGCCGTAGTTGTTGGTCCCCCAGCAGTACACCCGACCACCGCGGACTTCGGCGCACATGTGGTAGTAGGCGCCTGACGCATCGACGACATCCAACAGCGACTGGCCTTGATAGGTGACGCGTTGTGGGGTGCGCACGCACGCCGTCGAGCCGCAGGAACCATCGCTTGCGGCGGGATTCCCCGCGTAGCTCGAAAGTCCCCAGCAGTACATTTGCCCCGCGCCGTTGATGACGCAGGTTGCAGCCGTGTGCGCGCGCACGGCCACGGGTGTTCCAAAGCCCGCTAGGGGGACGCGGACGGGCGTCGTAAAGCAGGGGCTTGTGCCGCACAGCGTGCCGCTTGGGGAAACCGCACCCACGACACCGAACCGGTCCGTGCCCCAGCAATACAGCGCCCCGCTCCCAACCAGCGCACAGGCGTGCTCAGACGCGATGGCCATGTCGCGGATGTCGCGCAAGGGGTTCTCAATCGCGGTGTACGCGACCGTCTGCTGGCAAGTGCCGTTGACGCAGCCCCCTCTCGGACCGCATTCCGAGTGAGCCGAACAGGTGCCGCCACGCGTTCCATCGCCGAGCACGCCCGTGTAGCCGTATCCCCAGCAGAAGGTACGACCAAGCACCGTCGTTGCGCAGCCGCCGCTCGAGCCAGTGAAGATGCGCCGCACGGGCTCACTTCTCACGCTGGGCAGTCCGAGCACGGGTGTTGCGTCTTTGACAGAGTAGATACCGGTACCGCCGCCACGGTAGTTAGCGACTCCCCAACAGTGGACTGCGCCATCTCGCGTGAGGGCACACCCCAGGTGGCCGCCCGAAGCGGAGATGTCCACGACGTCGGTCAGCAGCGTCCCATCCGCCTTCTTCACCCAGCGCGACGGAGACGTACAGCTCGCACCCGCGCACTCCAGGCCGCCATCAGGCGGAACGGCCATTCCCGTCCCCCAGCAAGCCACCGTTCCCGTGCTGAACAAGGCGCATGTGTCGGTGAAGCCGCCTACTAGCTTCTGCACCGAGCCCACGCCTTGCGGACTGACAGTGGAAACCAGCGGATAGCCCTGCACTTCGTCGTCTGATTCGGGCCCTAGGAGCGCCTCGGTCAGCGCATCGATGAGCTTGAGCGCGTGTCTCCGATCGATACTGAACTGCTTGAAGAGATCGAACTCGTCAGGGGCCTCGTTGGCACCAACGTTGGCGCAGGCAGAGTCGTCCCGAGGACAGCGCTGCAGGCGGAGCTGACCTTCCGCCGCGCGCAGAAGCGCCTCCGCGGCCCGCTCTCGCTCTACCAGCAGGCGCTGACTCGTTCCGTCGAGTTGGACGGGTAGGTCGAGTGCATCCGCCTCGCGCGCAAGGCCGAGCAGAATGCCGATCTCGGGCTCGGATAGGTCTTGAGTCACGCGCGAAACGTTCGGCGTTGCATCGCCATACAGGGCTCGCAATATGTTCGTCTGAGCCTCTCCACCACCCGCTTTCGATTGCCGTGATGCGTCCCTCCGCAGCAACGTGACCTGCTTCTCCGTCAGGCTCGTCAACGTCTCGACGGCCATCGCGAGATCACGACCGGCCGCCTGCTGCTGGGCCGGAGTTTGTTGGTTTGCCCAAGCCTTCAGCGCCGCAACCGTGCCGTAGCCCGACTGCGACAACCCAGACAACGACGACTCGGGCATCGCGAATACCTTCGCGAGAAGCGAGTACTGGAACACCGTGAGCAGCGCACGGTTGCGCGCCATGTCGTATAGCCGAAGCACGTCCTCTGCGGACGCATCGAACACGAACGATGACTGAGTGTGCTCCACCAGGCGCTGCGTCATGCACAGATACAGATCAGCGTAGGCCAGCTCGGCCTGCGCCTCAGCACGCGAGGCGTAAGGAATCGACGACGGCAACCCTGCCGCCGTGCGCGCAAGCGACTGCCGTTCTTCCGTCAGGTCTAGGGTGCGGGCTGCACCCGTCGCGATGTCAACGCTGCACGCCGGGTCTTTGCGCGCGTTGATCCAGCCCTCGAAGATCTCGAAGGCAGGCCGGGTGTACCAGTTCGTATTGCGGATCTGTTGCTCTGGACAGATCGCTGCATCCATCTTCCCTAGCAAGGTCGAGATGACCGGGTCACCAAACCCCTGCGCGCTCGTGAACGAGGTGAAGTAGCCCGGGTCAGAAGACTTGCGCACGGACTCGGGAATCCCGCTCCAGCAGGTGGCGAGCGCGTCGGCTGCAAGAAGCTCCGCGACCGTCCCGTCCCACGTGACTTTGACCTGACCCTCCTCGTTCTTCGCCACGGGCATCGGCCAGTACTTGGCGCCAGGCGGAGCCGCGAGCAGCGCCTGGCGGGTCGCGCCGATCTCCGCGCTCAGCTCTGGGGCCGTGGCTGCGTCACACGCGCTCACGAGCAAAGCGACAGCCACCAACCAGGTTGTCTTGAACCGACTTGTCACGGTCACTTCTCCCAAGCGCAACGAAAGCCAACACCGAAGCTGGGCGTCGCGGTCGGCGAGACCTCGCTGACCCCATCGATCGCACCCGCCTCGAGCCCGTACACCACACAACCAGCACCGTCGGAGCTACACGCCCCGAAAGGACTCGCTCCCGTCCCACGCACCAGCTCCGACGGTGTCAACAGCGCGTCCTGCATCCCATCCTCAAACCGCGACTCCGGATGCTGACCAACCGTGTACTCACTCGGCGCAACGCCACACCGAGTCACCCCGCGACCAAATCGCGCGTCCGATGCACCCGACAGCGCAGACAACGCAAGCCCCGCGAACGGATGCCTCTCACACGTGGCCTTCTCATCGCCCCACGCGAAGCGGCGTGGAGACGGCCCGCGCGCCGCGCGCATCCACTGGTCGAGCCGCGGCAGGCTCCCGCCCACCCACGCACAGAAGCGACTCGCCTGGGCGAAGCTCACGCAGTCGACGGGCAGCTCTTCCGCACCCTCGAAAGGTCCGGGCGTCGTCGTGCATTCGGCCTCCGCGCACCCATCCGCGTCAACGCACGCCGTGTACTGCGCGCGAGTCACCGGGTGACGAGCGATCGCGAAGCCCGGAAGCTCCACCTCGCCACGCAAGGTGCCGGTCGCAAACCCCAGCGTCACCTTGCCTGGCGCGATCTCCAGCCGCTGAAGCCCCACCGGCTCCGGCTTCGGCTCGGCGTCGCAACCCTGCGCTGCGACGCACAACCACGGAAGACTCGCGGTGGCCACGAGCCAATGTGCACGCTGCGACCCGCGACGCACGCGAGGCGCTCTTCGTTCAAACATGGGGGGATCTCCGAGTCAGACGCGAAAGGGGCTCAGATGCGCGCTTGCTTCGCCGAGGCGGGGGCACCTCGCAGACGCTCGTGCGTATTTGTTCGGGTGCCAAGCATCT
>CAYNOM010000444.1:0-5788 GCA_964398415.1 uncultured Polyangiales bacterium
GGCTCGGCGGACTGCTCAATTACTACGAGCGGGAGGCCGCCTGATGGTCGGATGAGTATTGGAGCACTACGGGGTAGGGCACCCTTTCGCCGCAGACCTAACACGGTCATATCGAACGCTGCCAGACTCTCGTCATGCCCGCGCGTCTGCCGAGCCTCGGTGCAAGGCCCGCTACCTGGATAGACCTACCCCGAGCGCTTCCAGGTCGTGGAGAATCCGCTTGAGCTCCGCCTCGCGCCCCCTCTGCAGCTCGATCACCTCACCGGCCGGCGTGCGGATGGTGAGTGCAAAGGGCCGGAAAGTCCACCCATCGACACCCGAGGCAAAGGCTGCACTGGACCATGACACCCGCAGGTCCTTAAGCCCCTTGAAGGGCCAGCTCCGCTCGTCTGGTGAAAGCATCCGGAGCACCCGCTCGCCTCCGTCCACGACGAACTGTCCGCGCAGGGGCCAGCGAAGGGCGGACCAAACGCTGCCGAGTCCCACAGGCATCATGGCGAGCGCTTGCACGCGGAAGCCTTCGACGCCCGAAAACACGGGCCACGCGGAAAGGAGCAGGAGGCCGAGCGTGCCGACAAGCCACCTCGGTGTCGCGGACTCGCTGTCTAGGTGAAACGAGCTCGTGCCTGGCGTCGCGGGCGGCGAGTTTGTGGAGCTGGGCTTCATGATCGATGTTCTCCGGTTTCGCACGTGACGTGGAAGGCGCCATCCGGCGCCTACCTGCGCGAGTTCGTTGCGCCGCTCCCTGCCGACTCCGGCACCATGTCGGGCTTCAGAAGGAACGGATAGCTGACGATCACGATGCCACCGCCCTCTGGCTTGGAAAACGTCCACGATCGGACCACCGTCGAGATGCAGCAGCCTATCTCCGCGATGCTGGTTTGGCTCTGCGTGACCTCGGCACGGGGCACAGTCCCGTCCGGGGCGATCAGGAAGTTCACCACTACGCGGCCGGCTGCGCTGGGCCACACGTCGAGCGCTCGTTCGTAGCAACCGCGTACGTCATCGAGCCCTGCCTGAATGACAGAACGAATGTGCTCTTTCGAGAGTGAGCCACGCACGCCCTCGCCAAGCGGTCCGAGGTCGAGCTTGCCCTCGCCAGTGCCGTCGGGAGTAGCGCTTCCCCGGACGAGTTGCTCCAGAGCCGCGCGTTGCTTGTCCGTGAGCGCCGCACTTCCCGCACGCGAAGTGGAGAGCTGCGCACAGCCACCGTATTGAGCCTCATACCACTCGCGATCGCGAGGCGGCGAAGATGCCGACTCGTCGGCTGCGCTGGCAGGTGAGGTCGCAGGCGCCGACGCTGACTCTTGCACCTCGCCAGTGGCCTCAGGCTCCCCGTGTGGTTTCTGGGACGTCCAGCCAGCCCGCCCGCGGGCCCCAGATGGCTGCGACGTCGCGCTCGTGGCGCACGACAGGGCCAGTGACGAGGCGAGGGCAGCGCTGAGAATCCTGGCCGCACGCATTGTGCACTCCGAGGTTGGTCCGCAAGGGTATTCGTGCTGCGACGGCCTGCCTGCGACAGAGAGCCGCTGACCGTCTATCTCGTTGGCCGCGCAGCAACGATATCCGCGCATCTCGCATTCATTTCGTCAATGGCGCCAAGTGAGACTCCGCGTATGGCGGATTTGTCTATGCCACCGCGTCGTCGTCCGTATCTGCTTGCGACAGGGACTCTCCGCCTGCGCTCTGCTCCGTAGACTGGCCGAACGCCGCGGCCGTGTGCGTGAACGCCGGCAATCTTCCGGCGACGAGCACGCACGCCTGACGATGCGCGCGCGGGCAAAGTCTAGACTACGAGATATTCAGCGCGCGCCGCATGCACGTGTCGACACACGGGAGTCGCGAGGCTGGCCCGGGCCCTTGCCGGAGGGCACGCGCGCAAGCAGCGATGCGCCCTCGTAGTAGTTCCGTGCGCCTGTGCTTGGCAGGTGCGCGTACCCGATCCAGCACTCGCATGTTGCGCGCGGACACGCGCGTGCGCGGAGAACACGGACGAGCTCGTCGGCGTACAAGTTCCCGAGCACCTCATCCACGAAGTGGCACCTGCGGATCGTTCCGTCGCCATCGACGCTGATGACGTCCTCGCCGGTGCGGCACGCTTGTCCCCGGCTCCGATGCCGCCGCGTTTCGAGCTCGAACATCGGATCAAGCGCTCGGAGCCGCGCCACATCCTCATCACCGAAGCGAACGCCAGGCTTCTGGGCGTTCAACCAGAACGGCACGTCCTTCGGCAGCTCGGCGCGCAGCGCCTCCGCTTCGTCGACGCGTGCCGGCGACGCGACCATGCCCACCGAGAGCCGCGTCCCACGCTCGTGCAGCGCAGCGATGCGCGCGACGAAGTCGGCGCGGTTCATCTCGGTCGGGTGGTACGTGACCCACAGGCTCACGCGCGAGAGGTCGGCGTCGTCGAGGAAGTCCGTCGGCGCCGAGCCGTTGGTCTGGATCGAAACCTGCCGCACGTGTGGAACGTGCGAGAGCTCGACGAGGGCTCGTCGATACCAGGGCCAGATGAGCGCTTCGCCGTACGGTGTGAAGAGAATCTGGAGCTGCCAACGCTCCGCTCCGCGCACCCACTCGACGAATCTGTCGAGCGCCGCGCGATCGGCGCGCAGCACGTTCTTGCGTGGCGGTCGCTTCGAGAACGGACAGTACGTGCAGCCGTAGTTGCAGCTGTCGAGCGGGCCGCGCCAAAGGATGCCGAGCGAGTTCTCGAACTCGGGAAAGCTCACGAGGGCACCCACTCCGCGCGCGCCGCCTGCACCGCGTCGGACTGCAGCCAGTGTCCGAGCACGTCGGAGCGCTCGATGCCACGCTCGGTCAAGCGGACGAGGTGTTCGTCGGCGGTCGCGAGCTGCTCGTCGAGTGCCTCCTCGAGCTCGGGAAGGTGCTCGAAGGCGTCACCACCAAAGCGCGCACGGTAGGCCGCGCGATCCAGACCCGACTCGAGCAACGACAGTAGCACGAAGCGTCGTCGCTGCTCATCGTCGTTCAGGACGAAACCGTGGGTCGCGATGGCGTGGCCGGAGTCGGGCAGCTCGATCCATTCGCCGATCCGCGTCTTCACACCGACCTGCGACACAGCGTACGGGCTCGCGTAGTGCACCGTGCGGGTGTACGAGCGGGCGCCAGCACCGAGCCCCACCATGCCGTCCTCCTGGCAGCGGTAGGGGCGCACTTGCGCGGCAGCGTCGTGGCTGGCGGCGGCGGGAGCAGCGAACATCCGCATCGACATCTGCCGGAAGCCGAGCGTCAGCAGGTGATCGCGACCTGCGCGATAGAGCGCCAGCCGCTCGTCGCTCCAGCGACCCTTGCGCCCGAGCACGGTCAAGGGGCGCACATAGAGTGGATAGAGGTAAAGCTCGTTGGCGCCGAGCTCGATGGCTCGATCGATGGATGCGTGTAGCGTCGACGCTGTTTGACCGGGCAACCCGTAGATGAGGTCGACGTTCCGCGTGGGCACGGCGTCGCGGAGCCATCCGAGGGCACGTTCGACGTCCACGAGATCCTGCCGGCGTTGGACGGCGCGAGTCTCGGAGGGCACGAAGCTCTGCACGCCCATGCTGACTCGTGTCGTGCCGTGTGCGGCGAGCACGGCCACCTTCTCCGGATCGAGCGTCGATGGCGATACTTCCACCGACGACGGCACGCCCGCAGCGCCAAGCCCCCGCGCAATGGTGAGGACGCGATCGAGCAGCGCTGCGGAGAGGAAGGTGGGTGTGCCTCCTCCGATCGCGAGCTGCGCGAAGCGGGCTGGAGCGAGCACGTCGGCCAGCACGTCAGCCTGGCGTTCCATCGCCGCGACGTAGTGGTCCTCGAGGCCGCCCTTCGGCTGCGCCTGGGTGAAGAGATTGCAGAAGCCGCAGCGCTGCTCGCAGAACGGAATGTGCAGGTACAGGAACAACGACGAGCGATCCTCGCGGGACCACAGCTCCCGAAGACCGATCGCAGGCTGCAGGGGGCGATACGCGGTCTTGTGCGGGTACGAGTACGCGTAGGACAGGTACTCGCCCGACGCGAGTAGCTCGGCCAGACGCGTGCGCGGGCGGGAGGCGGGAGGACGGGGCTCGAGGGCGCGAACGTTCATGCGCTCACCTCCACGGTCTCGGCCGGCCGGATGTCGATCTCTGCGTAGGGGACGGTCCAGACCTTCTCATGAGCAACCCGATGCCCCACGTACCCGTCCTCGCCAAAGCACGTCCCGTGATCGCTGCACACGATGCCGACAGCGCCACCACGCGCACGCACCGCGTCGACGAGAGGCGGAAGGTGCCGATCGAGCTCGAGCAGCGCGGCCAGCTGCGTCGCGGGGCTCTCCACAGACGCTCCTTTCGCGAAGATCCGCGTCGGGGGGTGAGTCGCTGCGGCGTTGATGAACACGAGCACGCGTTGCGTCAGTGGTATCGCTGCGAGGCGCTCGGCGGCGAGCCGGAACTGGCGCGAAGATGCGCGCGGGCTGCTCACGCCCATGTCGCGGGACCAGTGGGCCTCATCGAACAGCGCGGGTAGCGCGGCTCCGAGAGGTTCGGCCGGGTTGAAGAAGTTCGTGCCACCGATGCAAATCGTGTGGTAGCCGGCCTGGCGGTAACCATCGATCAGGCAGCGTGCATCGAGCACCAGCGTGTTCGGCCCAACGCTGCGCGACCCACCGAACCTCATCGCGATGGGGCGTGCGTGGTGTCCCGGCCTGAGCGGGGTAGGGAAGAAGCCGGCGAAGAACGCCTGGTGCGCGGCATAGGTGAACGTGGCCGGCGTATGACGCTCCTCGAAGCCGTGCGGCACGAGAGCCGCTAGATTCGGAGCTCGGCCTGAGGCCAGCGCCTCGCACGCGACGTCGTAGCGAAGGGCGTCGAGCGTGAGCAGCAGGAAGTCGCGGCGCCCGAATGCCTCTTTGAAGGACACGGCTACCATGTGACCTCGGCCAGCGACTGCACGGAGCGCACGCCCACCGGAGCATCGAACCACCGAGTGCGCAGAAGCACGGCTGAAACGTCTGCTGACTGCGCGCCGGCGATGTCTGCCTGAGGGTGATCCCCGATCATCAACGCTTCGCCAGGCGTGCAGCTCGCGAGCGCGAGGGCCTTGTGGAAGATCGCCGGGTCAGGTTTTCGGAGACCACACTCCTCCGACACCAGCACATGCGTGACGCGCCCTTCGAGGCCTGCGTGAGCGAGCTTGCGTCGTTGCATGGGGCTCGAGCCGTTCGTCACGATGACCGTTGGCCCTGCGAAACGGCGCAGCAGCTCGTCGGCATCGGCCTTCAGGCGAATGAAGCGTGGGAGCTCGTGAACGAAGCGACGCCTGGCCTGCTCGGCGGAGGTCCCACAGCGCTCGCCAACGAGCTTGAAGAACGCGCTCTTCGAGCCGTAGCCGCCGCGATCGCACTCGATGAGTGCGTCCAGCGCTTCTTGCGTGCAGCTGCGCGATGGCAGTACGGAAACGAGCCACGCTCGCAGCGCGGCGTCGCGATCGACGAGCGTATTGTCGAGGTCGAGGAGGAGCGCCCTCATGGCATCGCCTCGAGCGCTCGCTCCGAGCTCGCGAAGAGTCCGCGCATGTAGAGGTCGTAGCTGTCGTGCCCATCGACGAGCAGCCGAGGGAGGTAGTCGCCCCAGGCGTTGCACTCGAGCACGATCGGATTCCCGCGTGTGTCGACCATGACGTCGACGCCCACGCTGTGGTGGCCCGGAAAGCACGCCGCGGCCTGTTCGGCGACTCTGCGGACACGTGGCCATGCGGACAGGCCGAACTGCGCCAGTGCGTCCTCGACGCTCACGCGGCTTGCGTCGAG
>CAYNOM010000445.1:0-2048 GCA_964398415.1 uncultured Polyangiales bacterium
CCACGTCGTGCTCCTGCCCCGACAGGATGCCGCTCAGCAAAAGCAGGCCCCCCGGCGCAACGCGCGCTGTGATGGCCTCAGCGAGCGGGATCAGCACCGTCGCCTGGATGTTGGCGACCACCAGCGGATAGTCGCCGACCACCTCTTCGATCGGCGTCGTCGATGCGGTCACCTGCGCCCTCACGCCGTTGAGCTCTGCGTTCTCCTCGGTCACCGCCACCGCGTCGGGATCCACATCGACGCACACCGCCGACGACGCACCGAGCTTGAGCGCGCAGATCGCGAGGATGCCGGTGCCGCAGCCCACGTCGAGCACGCGCTCTTGGCCGCGCACCACGCGATCGAGCTCCTTCATCACGAGCCGTGTGCTCTCGTGTGTGCCTGTCCCAAAGGCCCGTCCCGGGTCGACCGTGACCACCACATCGGTGGGCAGCGGATCATGGTGCTCCCAGGAGGGCCTGATCACGAGCCGCTCGCCGAGCCGCGTCACCTTGAAGTAGGCCTTGTAGGCGTCGCGCCAGGCGTCACCCACCACGAACGTCACGCGCGCCTCCCGGGGATACAGCTCCTGGGCGGCCTCGCGCGCCGCGGGCTCGTCCTCGAAGCTCGCCACGAGCGTCACGCGCTCCCCATCGGGCCGGTTCAACGTGGTGTGGTCACGTTCCTCGACTCCGAGCGCACCCAACTCCCAGAGCAGGTACGACACCTCCTCGACCTCCTCGCTCGTGACGTCGATGTGTACGTAGGGATAACGCGGCTCATCCATCCGGCGGGAACTAGCACCCTGCCGCGCCCCTACAAGCCCAACGCGCAGGCGATGGAAGATCCGGGACAGGGCTGCTAAGACCGGTCCGATGGCGGATGCGTTGAAGGTGGGTCTTCTTGGCTGCGGAGTCGTGGGCCAGGGCGTTGTACGCCTCGTCGAAGACAGCGCGCGTGCCATCGAGGCGCGCCTGGGCCGCAGCATTCGCATCCAGCGCGTCTATCTGCGCGAGGGCAGCAGAGCGCGTGAGCACGTCGCCCCCGAGCTCGTGACGGGCAACCCAGCCCATGTCTACGGCGCGGACGACGTCGACATCGTGGTCGAGCTGATGGGTGGGGTCGAGGCGGCAGGCCAGCTCGTCGAGGCTGCCTTGCAGGCGGGCAAGCCCGTGGTCACGGCCAACAAGGCCTTGCTCGCGGCGCGCGCGCGCGAGCTGATGTCGCTGGCAGCCCGCTCTGGGGTCGACCTCTACTACGAGGCGGCCGTCGGCGGTGGCATCCCGGTGATCCGCACGCTGCGCGAGGCGCTCGCCTCCGACCGTGTGCTGCGCATTCGCGGCATCCTGAACGGCACGAGCAACTACATCCTGTCGCAGATGACGGCCAAGGGTCAGGGCTTTGGGGAAGCACTGAAGGCAGCGCAACAGCTCGGTTTCGCCGAGGCCGACCCGACGCTCGACGTAGGCGGCGGCGACGCGGCGCACAAGCTCGCCATCCTCACCACGTTGGCCTTTGGCGTGCGCGTGAGCACAGACGAAGTCGTGACCGAGGGCATCACCGACGTCGACGCCATCGACATCGCCTTCGCCGCCAAGTTTGGCTACGTGTTCAAGCCGCTCGCCATCGCGGAGCACTTCGACGACGGCAGCCTGAGCATGCGGGTTCACCCGGCGCTCGTGCCCGAATCGAGCCTCATCGCCCACGTCACCGATGCTCTGAACACGGTCCAGATCGACTGCGCCGCACTGGGCCCATGCATCCTCACAGGCCGTGGCGCAGGCGCCGGCCCCACCGCGGTCAGCGTCGTCAGCGACGTCGTGGATGTGGGCCGAAACCTCGCCGCCGAGGCCGCAGGCCGCGTGCCCCACCGCGCGTTCCGCGAAGAAGAGCTGCGCGACGCCGTCGTCCGCGACCTCGGCACACGCAGCGGAGAGTACTACATGCGCTTCACCGTCGACGATCGCCCCGGCGTGCTGGCCGAGCTCGCCGGGATTCTCGGACAGCACGGTGTGTCCATCGGGCAGCTGTTCCAAGACGCACCCGAGCACAGCGAAAGCGGGGTCGAG
>CAYNOM010000445.1:2058-4199 GCA_964398415.1 uncultured Polyangiales bacterium
TCACACACCAGTGCCGCGAAGCAGATGTCGCCCAGGCCCTCAGCCGCATCAACCAGCTCGAGCCCGTGCGCGCCCCGGTACGCCGGTTTCGAATCGAAGAGCTCTGATGCCCACCCGCGAAGTCACAGGCCTCAAAGAGCTCGTCGCCCTGATCGGCGAGGGTGCCTCGTTTTCGGGCAAGCTCGTGTTCGAGGGTCGTGTGCGCATCGACGGCCATTTCAGCGGAGAGGTGTACAGCGACGACGTGCTGGTGCTCGGCGAAACCGCGGAGGTCGATGCCCAGATCAGAGTGGGCTCGTTGATCGTGCTCGGGGGCACCCTGCGCGGTGAAGTCACGGCTACCCGCGCGGTCGAGCTGCACGCGCCGGCCCGTGTGCACGGCAACATCACCGCGCCCCAGCTCGCCATCGACCGCGGCGTCGTGTTCGAAGGCCAGAGCCGGATTCCCGACGCCAACGTCGAGCCAACTTTCCGCGCCACGACGGGAAACGAGCCCCAACCCATCGAAAGCGAAGTCGATCCGGCCCCAGAGCCCAGCGGCGAGGAAGCCGCCCCCTGAGGCCCGGCCGTAACGCGCCTGCTCGACACCCCGTCACACCAAGCGCGAGGTGTTTCTTTCCCTCGTCATCTTGTCGGGGAAGCAATCTATGATCACATTTGGGGCACGGGAACGGTTGAATGGCACGTGCCCGGCGGCGTCGGTTTGGTCAGGAGGAAGCATGAGAGCCCGTGTCGTTGCCCTGCTGGTCGGACTTTGGGCGCTGCCAGCACTGGCAGAAGCCGAGGAGCCAGCGAGCGCCCGCGCTTCCGTTCTGGGCGAGCGCATCGACGTGGGCACGGTCAGCCATCCCGAGCACGGCGTGCAGTGGGGCCGCGCGGAAGCGGTGGTCGACGCCCGCCCCGACGACGTCCTGGCGGTGCTGCACGACTACAGCCAGTACGCTGGCCTCTTCCCCTACTTCCAGAAGTCGAAGGTCCTTTCCCAACGGGGCTCGGACGCCATTGTCTACCTGGAGGCCAAGGTCCTACACGGCGCCGCCACCCTGTGGAGCCAAGTGCGCATGCGAGGCAATCAGAGCGGTGAAGTCACCGTGGTCGAAGCCCGCATGATGAAGGGCAAGGGCAACATCGACCAGCTCCTCGCGCGCTGGGAGGTAAGTCCCGTGAATGGTGGCGAGAAGTCGCTCGTGGTCTTTCAGCTGCTCGTCGACCCCGACCTGCCCGTGCCCGACGGCATCGTCAGCGACGAGATGCGTAAGGGTGCCGGAAAGGCCATGCGTGCGCTCCGCCAGCGAGTCTACCAGCGGGTTTCGTACGCCTCGCGCCGCCCCTCGGCCACCTGAGTCGCGCGTGCACACGAGCGGTCACGAGATCGCCTCGAGCCCCCGTCGATGACGCGACGAGGTTTCTACGGCCATCTCGTAAACACCTGAAATCACAGAGCTCTGCGGGACGCCACCTAGGTCGCCCGCCCTTGACTCTGGAAACCCACGCTGCTAGATACGCGCGCGCCGCCGGTCGGGTGCCCCGCCCCGCGGTTTCGTTCGTGCCTGTGTGGTGATCCTCGCCTCGTGGTGCGGGGGGTGGGTCGGTTCGGCCTACTCCAGACCCTCCACGGCGCGTCCCCGCCAACCGGCGGTGGTTGGATCTCAGCGAGGGAGTCGATGCAGCTTTCCGCATTTCTGGGTGCCCTGTTGTCAGGGGGCTCCATCATTGACCTAGACGGCACGGTGTTCGTCCAGCTCGCGATGTTCTTCATCGCGTTCATCGTGCTGCACGCGCTCGTCTTCAAGCCCATGCTCGCGTTGCTCGAGGCACGCGAAGTGGCGATCGACGGCGCCCGCGACGACGCCAAGCGTCTCGAAGTCGAAGTCCGCGAAAAGCAGGCTTCGTTCGAGGGAGAGCTGCGCAAAGTACGCAGCGCCTCCAGCGAGGAGCGCGACAAGCTCCGGGCCCAGGGCCAAGAGCTCGAGCGCACGCTGCTCGAAAAGGTGCGCGTCGAAACCCAGGCCACCTTGGGCGACGCCCGTAAGCGCCTCGATGCCGAGGCCCAAACCGCACGCCAGCGCCTCAACGCTGGCACGCCGGAGATGGCCAGGGCCATCGCCAGCAAGATCCTCGGCCGTGAGGTGCAGGGATGA
>CAYNOM010000445.1:4299-5787 GCA_964398415.1 uncultured Polyangiales bacterium
GAAGCGGCCAAGCTCAAGGCAGAGGCCGAGGCGAAGCACAAAGAGTACAGCGAGCGCCTCGCCAAGCTCGACCAGGAGCTCGAGACCATCCGCAAGGAAATGATCTCCGCTGGCGAGAAGGAGCGAGATCGCATTCTCGCCGAAGCGGAGCACAAGGCTGCCCGCATGCGCCGTGAGTCAGAGTTCTTGATCGAGCAGCAGGCCAAGCAGCTGCGCGCCGACCTGTTGCGTGAGGCGACCGAGTCCGCCGTGACCGCAGCCGAGCAGCTGCTGATCAAGTCGACGACCAACTTCGATCAGCAACGGCTGGCCCAGGAATACCTGTCTTCCCTCGAACAGGACTCAAAGGGCAAAAAGCCCAAGGCCAGGCCCACCACCCAGGAGAGCCGCGTATGACGACCGGAGCATTGGCTCGCCGTTACGCCCGCGCCATTCTCGACCTCGCGGTCGAAAGCAACCAAATCGACCGAGTCGGCCGGGAGCTTTCTGATCTGGCCAATACTTGGTCGGAGTCGCCTTCCCTGCAGGAGCTGTTCAGCAATCCGCAGTTCGGCGCAGCCGCGCGCAAGGCCGTGCTCACCGAGATCGCGACCCGCTCTGCGGTCTCCACGCTGGTCAAAAACAGCGTGCTCTACCTCTCTGATAAGCAGCGCCTGAGCGCCCTGCCCGACATCGCCCGCGTGTTTGCCACGCTGGCTGAGGAGAAGGCCGGCACGGTACGCGCTCTCGTCACGAGCGCAGCCCTCCTTCCCGACGCCTACTACACGCAGCTCCAGCGCGCGCTGGAGGACGCCACGGGCAAGAGGGTCTCCATCGACAAGCAGACCGACCCGAGCCTGATCGGAGGCGTGGTCACGCGCGTCGGTGACCAGGTTTTCGACGGAAGCATTCGCACGCGGCTGAACGACATCAAGGAGTCGCTGCGCCCGGCCTGATCCCCATGGATCGCCCGGTTTCTTTCCTTTTCCCACAACGCAATAGGTTCGTGAGGTAGCCCGATGCAGCTGCGCGCTGAAGAGATCTCTCAGATCATCAAGAAGCAAATCGCTTCGTACGAGAAGACCGTCGAAGTGATGGAGACCGGTACCGTGCTCACCATTGGTGACGGTATCGCCCGCGTCTACGGTCTCGAAGGCGCGATGGCGGGTGAGCTCGTGGAGTTCCCCGGCGAGCTGATGGGCATGGTGTTGAACCTCGAAGAGGACAACGTCGGCGTCGCCATCTTCGGCAGCGACCAGTCGATCCGCGAGGGTGACACGGTCAAGCGTACCGGCCGCATCATCGACGTGCCCGCGGGGCCCGCCCTCGTCGGACGCGTGGTGAACGCGCTCGGTCAGCCGGTGGACGGCAAGGGTCCCATCGACTCTCCCCACCGTCGCCGCGTCGAGATCAAGGCCCCGGGCATCATGGCCCGCCAGACCGTCAACGAGCCCATGCAGACGGGCCTCAAGGCCGTCGACGCCATGATCCCGATCGGCCGCGGCCAGC
>CAYNOM010000446.1:0-5767 GCA_964398415.1 uncultured Polyangiales bacterium
ATCCTGGTCTCCTTGCTCAGGAAAAGTAGCGACCGACGGTTCATGCGTAAAATGGATTATTTGCATCGATGCCATAGCGTGTACGCATGGACCTGCTCCTCCTTCGTTCCTTGCTCAGCGTGGCCGCACACGGCTCCATCACGGACGCGGCGGCATCGCTCGGCGTGTCGCAGCCGGCGCTGTCACGGCGCATCCAGCAGCTCGAGGAAGAGCTCGGCACGCCCCTGCTCGAGCGCAGCCAGCGCGGTGTGACGCTGACGGAGATGGGTCGGCTCGTACGCACCGAGGGCCAGTTGCTGGTGGAGCGCTACGAGCGCATGCGCGAGAGCGTCGCCGCCCACTTGCGTCTTCAGACCGGCATCGTGCGCGTCGGGGGTGGTGCGTCCGCCGTGGCCTACCTCATGCCTCCAGCGATCTCGCGCTTTCAGCGGGAGCACCCCGAGGTGATGTTCCAGCTGAAGGAGGCGGGAAGCCGCGAGATTGAGGCCGACGTCATCGAAGAGCGCCTCGAATTAGGGGTGGTCACTTTGCCGGTGCAGCACTCCGAGGAGCTCGACGTCACACCGCTGCACCGCGATCGCATCGTCGTCGTCGCCGGTTATGACCACCCCTTGTCCGATAGGAAGCGGCTGCACGTCGATCTACTCGAAGGCCAAAACGTGGTCGGCTTCGAAGCTGGCAGTGCCATCCGCCACTTGATCGACGGAGCGCTGCGCGAAGCTGGGGTCAACGTCAACGTCACCATGGAACTGCGCTCAATCCCCGCAATCCTTCAGCTCGCAGCGTCCACACGCAGCGTGGCCTTCGTGAGCGAGCTCGGCGTGCGAGGCGACGACCCCCTGATCCGCATCCTTCCAGTGCGCGGTCTGTCGATCAGCCGTGAAATGGCGATCATCCGCAAGCGCGGGCGCCCACCCTCGCCAGCGGGTGCAGCCTTCGCGCGCACGCTCGCCAGTGGCTGAGCCCCGCTACCCGGTGCGGAAGGCATAGCGACGGCCTCGACCAGGCCCGCGCACGAGCCTCGAACTCATCCGACACGTGCAATCGTATGCATGCCACCCGTCGCAAGCGCCGCTCGCTTCGGAACGGCTTCGAGGGATCGCAGGAGAGCGCACGACGCCCTGGCGATGTTATGGCCCAGCGTGTGCGCCAGTCGTGGGTTCGAGGGAGCAAACTTTGCGGCGTGGAGGTTCTAGCGTGCCCAAGCGGCGAACCAGTCTCCTGGCGGCGCGACTCGGGCTCCGTAGTACTGACGTGCCATCCATGTACCCGCTGGCCACTCGACGCCACGCTCCCCCAACTTGAAGCGCTCATAGGCCTTCCGGTACGCGACATGCCAGGCACGCAGGACGCGACGCGCCTGCCTGACGGCCTGCCGTGTCACCGCGCGAAACGTTGGCTTCGCCGCATCACGCACCTTGGGAGCGCTCGGTCGGTCGGTGGGCCTGCGCGCGATTACCTGCTCGGCGGTGCCGAACCGCTCTCCCTTCGCAGCGAGTTCCTGATGCTTCGCCTGAATCGCGGCCCTGAGACTTGCCTTGACGTCTTGCACGAATGCATGAGGGGAGTCGACGAACTGGGTCGGTGCGCGGAAGTCCAGCCGCACCGTCCGCGGATAGCGTGCGCTGAGCCACTTCGGTCTGTTCACTGGGATCATATAGCCAAGCGTGTCCTCGGGCCTCGACACGAACCCGGGCCATTCCTTCAGCGTCCTGACCAGTCCAGCCGCAACCGGATTCGCCAGGCAATAAGCCGCAGAAGCGACCAGCCCCTCCCGTGAGGAAAGCAAGACGCGACCCGTCTGCTCACTCGCGTCCCAAACAGGTCCCTCGATGTCGATCCCCCGATCGGCATGAAACCCCTTTACGCAACGTGCAAGGAGCTGATGCAGCTCGTGCGTGAATTGCACACGCTGCCCAGCCTTGTCGGTCACCGCGCAGTGATAGTGGTTCGACATGACGGTCAGCCAATGCACTTGCACCTCCCAGCGTCTCGCACAGTAGGCGAAGCAGTAGAGCACCGCACGAGTGAGCTCCCTATCGGGAGTCAACATGAACTGTCGGTGATCACAGCGACGGGTGAGCTCCCAGCACGTGTCGGGGACTACGGGCGATGCCTTGGTCATGCGAGCGGTCAAAGCAAGCGTTGTTCCGGGCACCTTCGTCGTAATTTCGAAGACTTACGCAAGACCTGGTGGCGACGCCGCCAGGCGCCGCCGCCAAATCCGCCAGGGAGACGCGCCTCATCGCGGAAAGTGCCCACTCGTTGCAAGGTACCCACCCCTCCTTCATCCCCGCTCAGGGCGCTCGATGTTCGCCTCCTCGAACGTGCGCACCTCGCGCATCACAGCGCAGGCTGCACGCACGAGCCCCATGGCGAGCACGGCGGCCGACCCCTCCCCGAGGCGCATGTCGAGCTCGAGCAGCGGACGCAGCCCCAGTGCCGCGAGCACCGCGCCGTGGGCCGGCTCGGCACTCCGGTGCGAAGCGACGAGGTGCTGGACCAGCGTCGGATCACGCCGCACCGCCACCAGGGCTGCCGCGCCTGTGATGAAGCCATCGAGTAACACCAGGGCACGACGCTCCGCGGCAGCCTCGATCGCACCGACCATGGCCGCGAGCTCAAAACCGCCCACCCCTCGCAACAGCGCGCTCGGACAGCTCGTGTCGTGGAGCGCGAGCGCGTCGGCGATCACGGCTTGCTTCACCGCGAGCCCAGCGTCGTCAATGCCAGTACCGCGCCCCGTCACGGCCTCGGGCGACATGCTGAGGAGCCCCGCCGTGAGCGCCGCCGCCGAAGTGCTGTTGCCGATGCCCATCTCCCCCAGCGCGAGCACGTGCAGCTCGGGCAGCCCGCGCACCACCGAACGCCCTGCTTCGATCGCACGTTCGCACTCTTCACGCGTCATCGCAGGCTCACGCCGCAGGTTGCGCGTGCCGCGCGCCACCTTCAGCTGAAGCAGCCCCTCCGCAGCGCCGAAATCGTGATCGACACCCACGTCGACGACGTGCACCCGCACGTCGTTCTGACGCGCAAAGGCATTCACGACAGCTCCCCCAGCGAGGTAGCTGTAGACCATCTTCACGGTCGTCTCGCGCTTGTAGGCGCTGACGCCCTCGCACGTCACGCCGTGATCTGCAGCAAAGAGCGTGAGGTGGGCCGCGTCGGCGCGCGGTTGCGCCGTCGCCTGGAGCGCCGCGAGCTGAAGCGCCAGCTGCTCGAGCACGCCCAAGCTGCCTACGGGCTTCGTGAGGTCGGCGTTTCTGCGGATGGCTTCCGCAGGTGGCGCGAGCTGCGTGCGCAAAGGTGGCATGACGCGATCGGAAGGGCGAGGTGACTCGGGCTCGGTCACCACCCCCGCTTGCGGAAACGCGCGTGCCGGGCGGTTCCAGCCATCCTCGAACACGAGGCCCTCGAGCGGCAGCCGTCTTGCCCACCCCACCTCCGACAGCATGGGCGCCTTGGCAAACTCCACCGGATAGCCGAGCGTCAGATAGGCCACGGGCAGCACGTGCGGAGGCACGCCGAGGATCTCACGCACCACCCCCGGCTCCATGATGCTCATCCAGCCGACGCCCACCCCTTCCGCGCGCGCAGCAAGCCACAGGTTCTGAATCGCGAGACACGTGCTGTACACATCGGTCTCGGGCATGGTGAAGCGACCGAGCACGTGGGTGCCACCGCGCGTCGGGTCGCATGTCACCAGCAAGTTCAGGGGCGCGTCGAGAATGCCCTGCAGCTTCAGCGCCTGATACTTCTGCTTGCGGTCGTCCTGAAAAACCTCGGCGGCGCGACGATTGACCTCTGCGAAGTGAGCGTAGATGCGCTGCCTGAGCGTGACGTCGCGCAGGAGGACGAAGCTCCAAGGTTGCATGAACCCGACCGAAGGTGCGCGATGGGCAGCCTCGAGCATGCGCGCGAGCAACGCATCGGGTACGGGGTCGGGCCGGTAGTTGCGCACGTCGCGCCGCTCGAAGATCGCGCGATACACCGCACGCCGCTCGTCCTCGGAGAAGTCTGTCTCACGCCTCATGTCAGTCCCCGGTCCAGGGCCGTTTTCATCCTTGGTGCTCCCCCACGGCGAAGTAGATCTTGCTGCCGCCGTGATCCGTCATGAGCGCGGAGCGCAACGCCAAGCCCGTCGCGAGCGCGTGTTGCTTGGTTGCCACGGCGATCCCGAGCTGCAACGCGGCTGCGCACTGCTGCACGCGCTCGCCGAGAGCGCGGTACAGCGCGTCGAGGCTGCGATCGTGGCCGATCCTGAGCCCGTACGGTGGATTGGTCACGAGCGCACCTCGCCCCTCGAGTCGATCGAACACAGGCGAGCTCGAGAGCGGTGCTGCGACCCACTCGAGCTCGCTGCCCGCCCGTTCGGCATTGCTGCGCGCGGCTCGAATGGCACCGATATCGCGATCGCTGCCCGAGAGCGCAAAGTCGCGAGAGGCATGCCGAGCCATCACTTCGCGACGCAAGCGCTCGAACAAGGGCGCGTCGAAGCAAGGCGCGTGCATGAAAGCAAAGCGCCGCGCGTGCCCGGGCGCGACGCCGCGAGCGAGCCAGTCGGCCTCGATCAAGATCGTGCCGGAGCCGCAGAAGGGATCGACGAGGGGGCTCTTCCGATCCCACCCCGAAGCGAGAATCAGAGCGCGAGCAAGGTCTTCCCGCAGCGGCGCCTTGGCGGTGGCGAGGCGATAGCCGCGTCGGTGAAGAAGCTGCCCAGACACGTCGATCGAGAGCGTGCACGTGTCGCGCTCGAGCCGCGCCTGCACCTCCACCATCGAGTCGGCGTCTTGTTCCTCGCGCGGCGCGAGCACCGCGCGGTCGAGTCGGGTCTCGATGCCCTGGAGCACCCGCTCGCAGACGGCACCGCTGTGATAAAGCTTGGACGCCTTGCAGCTCGCACGCGCAGAGATCGCCACCCCCTCGGCACACCACAGCTCCCAGGGCAGCTCCGCCACCCGCTTCACCAACACCTCGAAATGACGAGCGGGAAAGCGACCGAGCCGCAGGAGCACCTTCAGGGCGAGCCCGAGCTCGAGGTGCAGACGATAGAGCGTCTCGAGATCCCCATCGACCTCGATGCCGCCGACCGTCGCACGCTGACGCTCGCCGCGAATGCCGAGCGCGCTCAGCTCCTCGCCCAGCATGGGCTCGAGGCCGGGGGCGCACACCACGAACATGCTCAGCGGTGGCGCTGAGGAGCGCGTGCTCCTCGGATGGGGGCGAGCCTTCGACATGACGGCGACTATGTCGCGGGCGTGCGAGCGACGCACGGATCCCTTTTTGCCCGTGGCCACGAGCTGGCACGTGTCCACACCATCTGCTGCAATGGCGGCATGACAGAGGCACGCATCGCTTGGGTCGTGGGCGCCACGGGGCTCGTGGGCCGCGAAACCCTGAAGGCCCTGCTCGAGGACGAGAGCTTTGCACGCGTGGTGGCGATCACACGCCGCCCCACGGGCCTGAGCCACGCGCGGCTCGAAGAGCGCCACGTCAACTTCGACAACCTCGAGCGAGAGCTCTCAGGTTTGCACGTCGACGTGGCCTTCTGCTGCCTCGGCACGACGATCAAGCAAGCCGGCTCGAAAGCGCAGTTTCGCAAGGTCGACCACGACTACGCTCTCGCCTTCGCCCGCGCGGCCCAGGCCGCAGGGGCTCGCCACCTGATCGTCGTCACCGCCCTCGGTGCCAGCGCGCGCTCTCAGGTGTTCTACAGCCGCGTCAAGGGCGAGCTCGAGCAGGCGCTCGCCAAGCTGCCCATCGAGCA
>CAYNOM010000447.1:0-5765 GCA_964398415.1 uncultured Polyangiales bacterium
GCCAGCACCCTCGGCCGGCTCGAGGTACGGATAGTAGGTGGCGCAGCTCGTCTCGAAGTACGCCGCGTTGGCCGCCATGCCCTCGATCGCAAAGGCGTGCAGTCGCTCGGAAGCCCAAGGGTAGCCGATGCGCAGCGGCTCGAGCACGACGAGCGGGAGCTTGAGCTCGAGGGCCCAGTCTCGCGCACGCTGAAGCGCGAAATTTCGCCTGGGCCTGCGCGCGGCGATCATCCAATACAGCACGTATTGGCCTGACGCCGAAACCTGCGCCTGATTGAGCAACCGAATTCGCGTCGCCGTGACTGCCATGATCCAAGCCGAGTCTGACCTTGCCACGCAGCATTGTCAATGCTTTGCGTACAAACCTTGTACAACAACCCATTTATGCAATTTATCTAACGTAAATCACTTCCGAGGAACGTCACCTGGACTGCTATGTCTGTGTCATGCGCGCGATTTGGATCACTCGCTCCGGTGGCCCCGAGGTGTTGGAGGTGCGTGAATCGCCCGACCCCCAACCCAAACCCGGCGAAGTACGCATCCGCGTGGCCGCAGCCGGGCTCAACTTCGCCGAGGTGATGGCACAGCAAGGCCTTTACCCCGACGCCCCGAAGCCTCCGTGCGTCGTCGGCTACGAGGGTGCGGGCATCGTAGACGCCGTGGGCGAAGGTGTCGATGCGCTACACGAGGGCGCGCGGGTGTTGTTCGTCTGCCGCTTCGGGGCCCATGCCAGCGTCGTGTGCGTACCGTCCGCGCAGGTGCTGACGATCCCCGACGACATGAGCTTCGAGTGCGCGGCAGCCCTGCCGGTCAACTACCTGACGGCGCATCACATGCTGCTCGAAATCGCGCGCGTTCGGCCGGGCGATCACGTGCTCGTGCACATGGCCGCGGGCGGGGTTGGCACGGCAGCCCTTCAGATCTGCCGCGCGGTCGGCGGCATCACCACCTACGGCACGTGCTCCGAGTCGAAGCATGACTACGCGCGAGCGCAGGGCCTCGATCACGCCATCGACTACCGAAAGGTCGACTACAGCGAGGCGTTGCTGCGCCTGACCGATGGGCAGGGCGTGCACTACGTGCTCGATGCGCTGGGCGGCCGCGACTGGAAGAAGGGCTACCGCTTACTGCGACCGGGTGGCCTGCTCATCGCGTTCGGCGTGGCCAACACCAACACGAACGGCCGCAGAAACCTGCTGCACGTCGTCAATGAGCTGATTCGGTCGCCGTGGATCACGCCCTACGGCCTGATGAACGACAACCGCGGCTACGCAGGCGTGAACTTCGGCAAGCTCTGGGATCACATCCCGCTGCTCCGCCGTCAGCTCGAACACGTGCTCGCGTGGCACCAGCAAGGCAAGCTCGCCCCCCACGTCGGCGCGCGCTTCAAGTTCTCCGAAGCCGGCGCGGCATTCGAGTATCTCGCGCTCGGCAAGAACGTGGGTAAGGTCGTGCTCATCCCCGACTGACGCTCAGCCGTGCCAGATCACGGCGCTCTTGTGCGCGTACCACTTTTCGACCAAGGCGCCGTAGTGCTCTTCCACGACGTTGCGCTTGAGCTTCATGGTAGGCGTCAGGAAGCCGTTTTCGATCTGCCACTCTTCGCTCACCACGACGAGGAAACCGAGCTCTTCGAATTCCTCGACCTGGCGATTGACCTCCTCGAGGAGGCGCTTGAGGTCTGGCTCGAGGGCTGCGCGGTCGACCCCCTGCTTGCGCAGGGACTCGGCGAGCAGCACGAGCGCAAACGGCTGCGCCTGGCCTGCACCCGTGACGCACGACATCTCGATGTTGTGGTCGGCGTTGATCAGGTTCTCGATCGGCGCGGGCGACACGTACTTGCCCTTGCTGGTCTTGAACAGCTCCTTCACGCGACCTGTGATCTTGAGCCGACCCTGCTCATCGATCTCGCCGCGATCGCCCGTCTTGAGGAAGCCGTCTTCCGTATAGGAAGCGCGCGTCATCTCGGGCTCCTTGAAGTAGCCGCGCATGTCGCCGGGGCTCTTGACCAGGATCTCGCCCTCGGGGCTGATGCGATGCTCGACACCGGGCAGCGCGTGGCCGACGTAGCCCACGCGCGTCTTGCCAGGCAGCGAGATGTGCGAGTAGGCGAAGTTCTCGCTCATCGCGTAGCCCTCGAGCAGCTCGAGGCCGAGATCTCGGTACCACTGAATGAGCTCGGGCGGAATCGGCGCGGAGCCGCTCACAGCCATGCGCGTCTGATCGAGCCCCAGGCCCGCGAGCACCTTCTTCTTCACGATGCCAGACAGGATCGGGATTCGCAGAAGACGCTTGAGCTTCTGCTGCGGCATCTTCTGGAACACCCCGAGCTGAAACTTGAGCCACAGACGCGGCACCGAGTGGAAGATGGTGGGACGCGCCCGCTGGATGTCGGCCACGAAGGTGTCGAGCGACTCGGCGAAGAACAGGTGCGAGCCCGAGTAAAAGCCCATCATCTCGACCGCGGCCCGCTCGAACACGTGAGCGAGCGGCAGGTAGGAGAGGTAGCGATCGTCGCTCCGCATCCCGAGCACCTGCGACACGCCCTTGGGCGTCGACGACATGCTGCGGAAGGTGTGCTCGACGCCCTTCGGCTGGCCCGTGCTGCCCGAGGTGTAGACGAGGATCGAGGTCTCGTCTGGATCGCGCGTGGGGCTGCCCGCGATGGGCGCAGTCTTCTCGATGAGGTCGCCCCACTTCGGATAAACGGTGGGCGGAGCAAGCGTGTAGGCGACGCAGGGCATGCCAGCGGGCACGGCCGACTTCTGCTCGTCCCAGGTGTCGAGCTTGCCCACGAACAGCAGCTTGCTCTCGCTGTGCTTGAGGATGTACCGGATGGTATCGGCGTTGAGCGTCGGGTAGAGCGCCACCGAGACGTAGCCCGCCATCCAGATGGCGAGATCACTCATGATGAACTCGGCCGTGTTCTTCGAGAGGATCGCGATCTTTGCGCCCTTTTCGAAGCCCTGCGCCCGCAGGTAAGCCGCCATGCGCCGGGATTCGTCGAGCGTCTTCGCCCAGCTGTAATCGCGTACCGCGCCGCCCCCCATGGGCTGCGTCATGAAAATGCTGCTCCCGCGCTCCTTTTCCCATCGATAGGCGCGCTCGAGCGGCAGGTCGCTCACTTCGATCTGCATGGCTCTCCTCCACGCCGGAAGGCCGGCGCGGACGGCATCCTTGCCTACGAAGCGCAGGGTTTCAAGGCAGGGGGACTAATTGCGCCACTTGGCCACGTCGACGCTGCAGTCCTTGGCCTGCGACATCAGCTGGCACAGGTTCGCGCCGGCGTCGCGGCTCAGATAGAGCGTGGTGTTGCGCGCGGCTTCGAGCGGGAAAAAGCCCTTGAGCTCGGAGACGAGCTCGAAACCCGCCGGGCTGCGCATGCCCGCACAGTTCAGGTCGCTCGTGAGGGGCACAGACCACTCGAGCCCGGTCATGTGCAGCTCCATCTGCGGAAAATCGTACTGGTCGTCGATCCACAGCACCATCACGAGATCCCTGGTCGGCGAGGTGGGCCCGAGCTTGAGGATGCGTTGATCGCCCTTCGTCTCGAGCGTGCCCGGGACGCCTTCTTGCGCATCCCAAAGGCCGTCGGCGTTGTGCGTGAAGCCATTCAGGGTGAACTCGCCCTTTACAGGGCGGAACGCACCGTTCGTCAGCGGGATCGCGTTGCCCGTTCGCGCGACCACGGGGCCATCTTTGCCGCTGTCGAGGGTGAACATCCAGTTGTAGCGGTCGGACTCGATCGCGGCCTTGTTGGTTGCCGACACGGCGTCCACCGCAAAGCTCACAGGCCTCGTCATCTTGAGCCCCGTGAGCTTGAGCGCGGGCGTCTCTGCGGTGCTGTTATCGGCGCGCTGACAGCAATGGACGTCGCTCCCGTCTGGCTCGCTCATGTAGTCAGGACAGATGTCGTCGTCGCTCTTCGTGGGCTTTGGCGGCAAGCCCGCCGTGCCGGTCTCCTGCACGCTGGCCGCCTGAAACGAGACGTTGCCGAGCAGGCGCCATGCATTGCAGACGGGCTTACAGCGGCCGAAGGGGTCGCAACCGCCCTCCACGCAGCCGTCCTCACCGCAATAGGAGTCGGGGTAAAGCACCCCGTTGTTCGGCAGGTCGGCCAAGCCGGGCGCGCAGGTTTCGTCGCTCATCTCGACGTCGCCAATCCCCTCCATGCCCGCATCACCGTCGCCCTTGTCGCTGCCAGCGGTCTCGTCGTCGTCTCCACAGCCCGCCACGCACAACCAAGCGACGCTCGAAAGCGCCAACATCCATCTCTTCATCTGCATCGTACCCCTCGCCGAAAGGCCACGGCCCGCATCCCCAAAGCGCATGGCCTGGTCGAGATTATTTCATGCTCGACTGGGCAGCGCAGCGCTGTAGGCAAAGGTGCAGGCCGTGCTTTGCTGTAGTCACTTAGCCCGCAAAGGTGCGAAAATCGAGTTTGCCCATGCCGTTGTGCTCGCCGCGCGAGGCTCGTTCGACTGGAACGCTCGTGGTCGCCCTGTGCCTGGCTGCGCTGTCGTCGCTGTCGACGACGCGTGTGCTCGGCCAACTGCCCGTCGGAAATGCCGCCCTACCCGGCGGCAGCCACGTCGCGTCCGCTGCGCACGCTGCGTGGATCGGAGCGTTAGCAAGCGCTGGTTACGCCTATACCGAACCGCTCACCTCGAGCGATGCCTCGCATCACCGCGGCACAGGAGCCCTGGCGCTTTCATTCACGCCTCTCGAAGCCCTCTCCCTCGCGGCCTCGGGTGAGCTGCGCGCCGATGGCCACCGGCTCGACGGAGCGCGTCGCGATTACGGGCTCGCCCTCGGCTCGGCACTCCACGCGCGAGCGCGTCACGCGCTGTCCGATGCGCTCGACCTCGCGCTCGATCTCGCGCTTGGCTTCCCACCTGCAAAGGGGTTCAGGCGCGGTCTCGCCTCGACGAGCCCGGCGCTCGTCGCCATCGCGACCCATCGCCCCACGCGTCGCTTCAGCTGGTCTTCGAACCTCGGGTTCCGCCTCGATCGCAGCCAGAACGCCGTGGCCAATCCGGACGGCCTGAGCAGCGATGATCGCGTGAGCGCGGCCCTGTCGGAGAGCCATCAGCTCCTCGTTGGCGTGCTCGCGACGAGCCCGCTCTTCGGGTTCACCTGGACGGCAGAGCTCAGCGCCGATCTGCAGCTCGGCCGGCGCGCGCCCTCTGCCCTCGCCTCGCCCTTGCGCGTCGAGCTAGGCGCCCAGCGCGAGCTCGACCACGGCCTGTGGCTCGGCGCCACGCTCGGAGCAAGCCCCTCGCGAAGGCCCGACGGAAGCGAGCTCGCGCGCATCGAGCCGCGCACCTGGGCCCTCGTGCGCGTCGGCTACACCTGGGATCAGCGCACGTCCCACAACCCCACACCGTCGGCAGCGATTTCACGTCCGAGCGTCACGCGCCACATCGACGTCTCGCTCACCACGCCCGAAGGCAAACCCGCACCGGACGCGAAGCTCACCCTCATCGAAGGGCACAAGCAGCGCGAATACAGCACCGATGCCGAAGGCAAGGCTCGCCTCGAGCTCGGCTCGGAGCGCCCCGCCACCCTACGCATCGAAGCCCCCGGTTACATGCCCCAAACGCTCGACCTCTCCGCGGGCGAGACCTCGCCGCAGCTCTCACTCGAGCTCGAGGCCAAATTGCCCGAAGGCCAAATCCGTGGACGCGTGCGCGACCTCGCCGGCCGTCCCTTGCGCGCGCAGATCGAGGTCAGTCCGCTGTCTCTGACCCTATCTACGGATGATG
>CAYNOM010000448.1:0-5764 GCA_964398415.1 uncultured Polyangiales bacterium
CCTTGTCGTACTCGATCTCCGGGAACACGATTTGCTCCCTGATACCCAGCGTGTAGTTCCCGCGGCCGTCGAATGCCTTCGGGCTGACACCACGGAAGTCACGAACGCGCGGCAAGCCGAAGCTGACGAGGCGGTCGAGAAACTCCCACATGCGATCCCGGCGCAGCGTGACCATCGCGCCGATGGGCTGCCCCTCGCGCAGCTTGAAGCTGGCGATGGACTTCTTGGCGCGCGTGACCACGGGCTTCTGACCCGAGATCGTCGCCAGTTCCTGGACGGCAGCATCGATGATCTTGCCGTTCTGAACTGCTGCGCCCAGACCCATGTTGAGCACGATCTTATCGAGGCGCGGAACCTCCATCGAGCTCTTGTACGTGAACTGCTTATTGAGCGCCGGCACGACGACGTCGGTGTAGCGCTGCTTTAGCCGCGGAGTGTACTCACCCATTGCTTCATCCTCGCGAGCAACCGCCCGGGTAACCGGTTCAGCCGTCGAGCACCGTGCCGCTCTTCACGGCGACGCGAACCTTCTTACCCTCGGCGTTCTGCTGCATGCGAACGCGCGTGGGCTTCTCATCCTTGGGATCGACCAGCATGACGTTGGAGCGATGAATCGGCATGTCCTTCGGCAGGATGCCGCCCTCGGGATTCTGGGGTGTGGGACGGGTGTGCCGCTTCACGCGGTTGACACCCTCGACCACCAGCTTGTCGAACTCTGGCATGACGCGCGTCACGGTGCCGACGGTGCCCTTGTTGGCGCCCGTCACGACCACGACCTTGTCACCCTTTTTGATCTTCGCAGCCATCACACCACCTCAGGCGCGAGCGAAATGATCTTCATGAACTTCTTGCCGCGCAGCTCTCGAGCCACCGGCCCGAAGATGCGGGTGCCGATCGGCTCGTTCTGGGCGTTGATGAGCACCGCGCTGTTGCTGTCGAACTTGATGTAGGTGCCGTCCGGGCGGAGGTACTCGCGGGCCGTGCGTACCACGACGGCCTTCGCCACCTCGCCCTTCTTCACCTTGGAGTTCGGAAGAGCTTCCTGCACCGCGACCACGATGATGTCACCGAGGCCCGCATAGCGACGCTGGGAGCCTCCCAGGACGCGAATGCACTGCACGCGGCGAGCACCACTGTTGTCAGCGACGTCGAGATTGGTTTCGGTCTGAATCATGACTAGACCTCCTCAGGGCGCTCGACGAGCCGGGTGACGATCCAACGCTTCGTGCGCGAAAGCGGACGGCTCTCGCAGATCTCCACCACATCGCTGGTGCGATACTGGTTGGACTCGTCGTGGGCGTGGAAGTGCTTGCGGCGCTTCACGTACTTGCCGTAGACCGGATCGCGCATACGACGCACGACCTCCACCACGACCGTCTTCTGCATACGGCCAGGCTTGCTCGTGTCGTTCACGACCTTGCCGACGAGACGACGCCGGAAGCCGAGAAGCTCTTCCGCCTTGTTGGTTGCCTCGCTCATTGCTTGCCTGCCTTCGCCTGAAGCTCACGCTGCCGGAGCACGGTGTTCACACGCGCGATGTCTCGACGCAGGGAACCCAGCTTCGCCGTGGAATCGAGTTGGTTGGTGTGGTTCTGAATCCGCGCCTTGAACAGGTCTCGACGGAGCTCACGCTCCAGGCTGCGGAGCTCCTCGTCGGAGCGCTCTCGAATCTCTACGGCCTTCATAGCTGGGCCTCCCGCGACATGAAGCGCGTGGCAAGAGGTAGCTTGGTGCCCGCAAGCTTGAATGCTTGGCGAGCCATGTCCTCGTTGACTCCCTTGAGCTCGTAGAGCATGCGGCCGGGCTTGATCACGGCCACCCACTCCTCGACGCTGCCCTTGCCCTTACCCATACGAGTTTCGAGCGGCTTCGACGTGACGGGCTTGTCCGGGAAGATGCGGATGAAGAGCTTGCCCTGACGCTTCGTGGCGCGCTGAATCGCCATACGAGCGGCCTCGATCTGCCGTGCGGTGATGCGCCCGGCTTCAAGAGACTGCAGCCCGAACTCGCCGTGGTCGACATCCGACCCTCGGTAAGCGAGACCGCGGTTTTTGCCCTTACACTGCTTGCGGAACTTGGTGCGTTTCGGCGAAAGCATGACTGACTCCCTCGCTCAGCGCGCCTGCGGAGCAGCCGCCTGACGACGGCGGCGCTGCGGAAGAATCTCACCCTTGAAGATCCAGCACTTGATTCCGATGGTGCCGTACGTGGTGAGAGCGGTGGCCTCGCCGAGCTCGATGTCGGCGCGCAAAGTGTGGAGCGGCACGCGACCTTCGCGATAGCTCTCAGTACGGGCGATCTCGGCACCGCCCAGGCGGCCAGAGCAGCGAATGCGCACGCCCTTGGCTCCAAACTTCATCGCGGTTTGCAGCGACTTCTTCATCGCGCGGCGGAAAGCCACACGACGCTCGAGCTGCGTTGCGATGTTTTCGGCCACGAGCTGGGCATTCGTCTCGGCCTTGCGGATCTCTTGGATGTCGATGAACAGCTCGTTTTCAGTGAGCTTCTGGAGCTCCTGCTTGAGCTGGTCGACGCCCGCACCGCGCTTGCCGATGATGATGCCAGGTCGCGAGGTGTGGATGATCACCTTGGCCTTGCTTGCCGCGCGCTCGATGTCCACGGCCGCGATACCCGCGTGCGCGAACTTCTTCTTGATGGCGGTACGAAGCTTCTGGTCTTCGTGCAGCCAACGCGCGTAGTTCTTGTCTTCGTACCACTTGGACGCCCACGTGCGATTGACGCCCAGGCGAAACCCATGGGGATGTGTTTTCTGACCCACGTCTCAGCCCTCCTCGCGCGTGGCAACCACGACGGTGATGTGGCTCATGCCTTTTGCGATGCGCGTGGCACGGCCATGCGCTCGCGGACGCCAACGACGCATGTGTGAATCAGGCGCCTTGTCCGCATAGATTGTCTTCACGAACAGACCGTCGAGATCGACGCTCTGATCCCTGTCTCGCGCGTTTGCAATCGCGCTATCCAGCAGCTTGGCGACGATCGGGGCCGCCGCCTTGCGCGTGAAGCGCAACTCATCGAGCGCCACGGCCGCGTTCTTGCCGCGGACCATGTCGCAGACCATCCGCGCTTTGCGGGTGGCGATACGCTGAAATCGTGCCTTCGCTGTGGCTTCCATGACCGTTTCCGTGCTGGGTTCAGGGCCCAAAGTCTTACTAATTTCGCGCTTTTCCCGCTCCAGACCGGCCTGAAGGCGCCGGATCTAGCACGCCCCTCGGCGGGGCTCAAGGATCTGTCAGCGCTTGCCCGTTTGCGGATTGACCTTCTTGCCACCCTTTTTGTCGGCGGCATGGCCGTGGAACGTGCGGGTCGGGGCAAACTCTCCGAGCTTGTGGCCCACCATGTTCTCCGTGACGAACACCGTCACGAACTTGCGACCGTTGTGGACCGCAAACGTCAGCCCGATGAAGTCGGGCGTGATCGTGGAGCGGCGCGACCAGGTCTTGATCAGCTTTCGGTCACCCGACTTCTGAGCAGACTCCACCTTCTCGTGAAGGTGGTGGTCGACGAAAGGACCCTTCTTGACTGAGCGTGCCATTCGATTCTCCGCCGATCACTTCCGGTTGCGGCGCTTGACGATGAACTTGTCAGTGCGCTTGTTCTTGCGGGTCTTCAGGCCCTTGGAGAGCTGGCCCCAGGGCGAGCAGGGGTGGCGGCCACCAGAGGTACGACCCTCGCCGCCGCCCATGGGGTGATCGACCGGGTTCATGGTCACACCGCGGTTGTGCGGGCGGCGGCCGAGCCAGCGCGTGCGACCCGCCTTGCCGTGCGAGATCTTGGAGTGGTCGAGGTTCGACACCTGCCCGACCGTCGCGCGGCAGTTGACGTGCACCAGGCGGACTTCGCCGGAGGGCAAACGCACCTGGGCGTAATCGCCTTCCTTCGCCATCAGCTGAGCCGCCGCACCGGCAGAACGCACCAGCTGGCCGCCCTTGCCGATCTTGAGCTCGATGTTGTGGATCATCGTGCCGACGGGAACCGCGCGCAGGGGCAGCGAGTTGCCGGGCTTGATGTCCGCGCTGCGCGAAGAGATCACCGCGTCTCCCACGGCCAAGCCGTCAGGCGCGAGGATGTAGGCCTTCTCGCCATCCGCGTAGTTGAGCAACGCGATCCACGCCGTACGGTTCGGATCGTACTGCAGCGATGACACCTTCGCGGGCACGCCCAGCTTGTTGCGCTTGAAGTCGATGACGCGATAGCGCTGCTTGTGACCGCCGCCCCGGAAACGCGAGGTGATGCGACCATTGCTGTTGCGTCCGGCCCGCTCGAACTGCGGCTCGGTCAGCTTCTTGACGACCGCCTCGTTGCCGTCGAGACCACGGAAGTCGGAGACCTCGTAGAAGCGTCGGGCGGGCGAGCGCGGCTTGAATGCTTTGACAGCCATTTGCTCAGGCTCCCTCGAAGAACTCGATCGTGTCGCCTTCCTTGACGGACACGATGGCCTTCTTCCAGTTCTGGGTCTTGGCGTATCCGCGGCCCATGCGACGCATGTGCCCGCGCACCACCATCGTGCGCACGTCGATCACCTTCACGTTGAAGAGCTCTTCGACGGCTTGCTTGATCTGGATCTTGTTCGCGCGGCGGTCGACCTCGAAAAGGTACTTGTTCTGCGTCTCACGCAGAATGTTCGCCTTTTCGGTCAGCGTCAGCGGGCGCTTGATGATGTGTTCGACAAGCATGGTGCGTCCTCAGCTGTTGCTGCCGTTCTGGCAGCGCTTCTCGATCGCCTGAGCGGCATCCTTCGTCAGGATGAGGTGCTCGTAGCGGAGGAGGTCATACACGTTGACGCCCTCCGGCGGCAGAAACTGGTGGTTCGGCAGGTTGCGCGCAGACAACCTCAGGTTGTCGTTGCCCTGCGTGTCGACGATCAGCGACCCGGACGACGCGTTCAGTGCGCTGAGCACGCCGGCGAGGCCCTTCGTCTTGATCTCTTGGAGCTGGAAGTCGCTCACGACCGTGAGGCGACCCTCGCTGAGCTTCAGGGACAGCGCGCTCTTCAGCGCGCCGAGACGCATCTTGCGCGTCGGACGGTAGGCGTAGCTGCGCGGCTTCGGACCGTGAGCCTTACCACCACCGACGTACTGTTGGGCGCGGATCGAACCGTGGCGTGCACGGCCTGTTCCCTTTTGCTTGTACAGCTTGCGCGAGGAGCCAGCGACTTCAGCTCGCCCCTTCGTGCTCGCCGTACCGGCGCGTCGGGAAGCAAGCTGCGCCTTCACGATGTCGTAAAGGAGCGCCTCGTTGACCTCCGCGGCGAAGATGTCATCCGCGAGATCGATCTCGCCGGCCTCTTCACGGCGCAAGTTGTAGACCTTGACCTTGGGCATTCTTTCGTCTCCGAACCGAGTGCCGAGCGGGCACCGGGCGTTGGGTATGCGATGATCGCACCCAGCACCACGAAAGTTACGACTTGATCTCGACGTCCACGCCCGCCGAGAGGTCGAGCTTCATGAGCGCATCGAGGGTTTGCTGAGTGGGCTCGAGGATGTCGAGAAGACGCTTGTGCGTGCGAATCTCGAACTGCTCACGGGATTTTTTGTCCACGTGGGGTCCCCGAAGGACGGTGTACTTGTTGATCCGCGTCGGAAGTGGGATGGGGCCCGCGACGCGCGCGCCGGTACGACGCGCGGTCTCGACGATCTCACCGGCCGACTGATCGAGCAGGCGGTGGTCGTAGGCCTTCAAGCGGATGCGGATCTTGGTGGTCTGGGCCATGGGATCACTCGAGGATCTTGGTGACGACGCCGGC
>CAYNOM010000449.1:0-5740 GCA_964398415.1 uncultured Polyangiales bacterium
GGCTTGCCACGCGGGCAGACCATGGAGCTCGACGGAATGTTCGAGCTCGGCTCGTCGATGGCCGTCGACAACTCGGCCAGCGTCGACGCGGAGTCCTTCGGTGATCTCGATTTCGGCCTCGGCGCGCCCGAGCAGACGATGCCGAAGCACACGCTCCCGAAGCCCGTGGCCGTACAGCAGTCTACGCTGGGCGGCTTCGACTCGAACAGCGTGGAAGACGAGCTGCTCTCTGGGATGGACGACGTCATCGCGCCGGCGCCCACCAAGCCGAAGCGCAAGATGCCCTCGATCGGAGGCATCTCCGTGCCCGGCTGGGTGTGGGCGGTGGCGACGCTCGTCATCCTGGGTGGTGGTGGCGTGAGCCTCGGCCTGTTCACGCCGCACGGCTGGTTCGGCGTGTACTTCATCGAGCAACTGCTGCCGGCCGCGGGCGACCCGGTCAAGGTCGCTGCGGCGATCGAGCAGGCCGAGAAGCAAGCCTCGAGCGACACCTACGTCGACGTGCGCAAGTCGCTGTCGACGCTCAGCGATGCGCGCAACGAAGCGGGCCTCAACCGCGAGCTCTTGGCGAGGAGCCTCTTGCACGAGTCGCTCTATCAGCTGCGCTTCGGCGAGGATCCAAACAGCGGTCAGCGTGCCGTCGCCATCCTTTCGCGCGTGCTCGAGCGCGGCAGCGACGTGAAGGGCCTCACCCTCGCCCGCGCCGCCGATGCCGCGCGCGCCGGCAAGCTGAGCGAAGCCAGCGCCCTGCTCATGCAGGTGCCGAAAGACCAGGACCCCATGCGCGGCCTCGTGATGGGCGAGATTGCGCTGCTCGAGAAGCGCTACGACGACGCGGTGCGCGCCTTCACCGAGTCGCAGACACTCGGCGCTGGCGCACGCGCCAGCTGGGGTCTCGCCCGCGCACAGATGGCGCTCGGCAAGCCCGCCGAATCCGAGGCCGCCACCCAAGCGACGCTCAAGGCAAGTCCGCGCCATGCGTCCGCGCTCACGCGCATGGCAGAGCTCATGCTCATCGCCGGCAAGACCGACGAGGCGCTTTCGTACACACGCAAGGCCACGGGTCGCGTACCCATAGACGGCATCCGCGCTCGCTCGTCGCGGCGGGGCAAGGCAGACGCCTGGGCGCTCGAGGGCGAGATCGAAGAAAAGCTCGACCATCCCCGCGAAGCCCTCGCCGCCTACGAAGAGGCGCTGAAGGTCGACCCCCTGCGCGTCAGCGTGCTGCTCGGCTCGGGACGTATGCTGATGCAGCTGGGCCGCACCCGCGACGCGCTCACGCGCTTCGAATCGGCCCTGAGCGCCAAGCCGTCCGACACCCCCGACATGCTGGGTCGCGTGCCGAGCGTCCAGGCCACGGTCGGAGCCGCCCAAGCCATGCTGCCCCTCGAGCGCGCGCAAGACGCCCTCACGCGCGTCGAGTCGATGCTGGTCAAGTTCCCAAACCACCCCGAGCTTCTGCTCTGGAGGGGCCACGCGTTAGAGGCGCTCGAGAAGCACGAGCCCGCAGAAGCGGCCTTCAGGGCCGCGATCGAGGCCGCCCCCACCACCTTCTCCGGCTACGTCGCCCTCTCGCAGCTTCTGTTCAAGCTAAACCGCGCCGAAGAAGCGGCGCGCCTGCTCTCCGAAGCGACGGGCAAGGTCGAGGACAGTGCGGAGGTGCGGCGCATGCTCGGCTACTCCGAGCTCAATCGACATCACCTGCCTGAGGCCAAGCACCACTTCGAGGCAGCGTTGCGCTTCGACCCGCGCGATGGCGGCGCCCTATTCGGCCTCGCGACGGCCCAGCGCAAGACCGGCGCGCTCGATGCCGCGGCCGCGACGCTCGACAAGCTCGCGGCGGTCGATGCGAGCCATCCGGGTCTCGCCGTCGAGCGCGGTCAGCTGCATGAAGCGCGCGGCGACTACCCCGCCGCGGTGGCCGCCTATCGCAAGGCGATCGAGGAGCGCCCCGGCGATACGGACCTCAAGCTGCGCCTCGGTGCAGCGCTCGTCACCGCGGGTCAGGTCGACGAGGCCGATGGCCTGTTGCGTGAGGTGCTGAAGGACCGACCCACCTCCGCCGAGGCTGAGCATTACGTGGGCCGCGTGCTGTTCGCACGCAACGACACCGCCCAAGCCGTGCAGCGCTTCGAGCGTGCCGTCAGCTTCGATCCGACGCGCGCCGACTTCTACCTGTATCTCGCTTGGGCTTCCTACGAGCAGGGCAATCTGAGCGGTGCCCTCGAGAGCGTGAAGAAGGCGCTCGACCGCGACCCTGCGCTCGGGGATGCGTGGTGGATCTTGGCTCGCATCGAGCTGCGCACGGGCGCCGTGCAGGATGCGCTCGAGCACCTGCAGCGAACGCTCAAGCTCAAGCCCGGTCGCTACGAGGCGCTCGCCGACATGGGCGAGGTCTACGATCAGCTGCGCAAGCTCGACGAGGCCGTCGCCACCTACGAGCAGGCCGTGAAGGCCGTGCCGGAAAACGGCGAGTGGTGGTATCGCCTGGGCAGCCTCGAGCTCGATCGCGGTCGTCGCACCCAGGCGCGCGTCGCCATCTCCGAAGCGGTGCTGCGCGGCGATCGGCTGTTGCAGAAGCCCATGTGGGTCGCCGAAGCCCATCGCCTCTACGCCGAGATCCTACGCGAGGAAAACCGCGAGGGAGAAGCGCTCGAGCACTACCGCATGTACCTCACGGTGGCGCCCTCGAACGCCCGCGACAGGGCGGAGATCGAGCGGATCGTCAAGAGCATGCAGCCGCGCTGAGGCCGCGTATTCTCGCGCGCGACAGCAGCTTTTTCGCCTGGGCGCGCGCCGTGGCCGCGATGCGCTCGTGATCCTGGTCGCAGAGCAGGGCGTCACGCACGCGCACCACCCCCTCGACGACGACGTGCCGCACATCACGTCCGCTCGCCGCGTAGATCAGGCTGCTCACGGGATCACAGGCCGGCGCGTGGTGAGGTCCGTCGATGCGCGTCACGGTGACGTCGGCGCGCTTGCCCACCTCGAGGGAGCCCGTTTCTTCCGCGAGCCCGAGGCAGCGCGCGCCCTCGATCGTCAGCATGGCGAGCGCGTCGTACGCGGTGAGCGCCGCCGCATCCTCGCGCCGTACCTTGGCGAGCAGCGCCGCCAAGCGCGCCTCCGACAGGGCGTCTAGGCGGTTGTTGCAGGGCGCACCGTCGGCGCCGAGACCCACGACGAGCCCGCGCGCGCGCATGCCCGGCACGTCGGCGATGCCGGAAGCCAACTTGAGATTTGCCGACGGACAGTGCACGAAGCGCGTGCCAAGGAGCGCTGCGCGGCGCATCTCACGCGCGCCGAGCTGAACACCGTGGGCCATCACCACGTGCGGTCCGTGTAATCCGCAGGCCTCGAGAAAAGCGAGGTCGTCCTGCCCCAGCACCCGTCGGGCTTCGTGTCGCTCCGCCGCGTGCTCCGCGACGTGCGTGTGAATCAGCACGCCGTCAGCGCCACCACGCCCGGCGACTTCGCGCAGAAGGCGCTCGGTACACGACAGCACGAAGCGCGGCGCATAGGCATAACGAAGGCGTCCAGCGTCACGGCCGTGCCACGTGTCCCGTAGACGGTCGCTTTCGCGCAGACTGTGTCGCGTGCTCTCCCGCAAACCGCGCGGGGCGCCCGCGGCGACGTCCATCATCGCCTTGCCACTCGCGCCCCGGATCCCGAAGCGGGCCATGGCATCGAACACCACATCGTGGTGCTGCACAGTGCCCATGTCCAAGATCGTCGTGGTTCCCGAGCACAGAAGCTCGCACAGTCCAAGCTCCGCGCTGGCCTCGAGACTCGCCTCGTCGTGGCTCGACTCGAGGGGCCAGATGCGCTCTCGCAGCCAACGCAGCAGCGGTAAGTCGTCTGCGAGCCCGCGAAACAGCACCTGACACAGGTGCACGTGGGCCTGCACGAAACCTGGGGTCACCACACAGCCACGCGCATCGAGGCGCTCGCGCAGCTCTCCTCGCCGCTTCGGAGGCGCCTTGCCACGGGGCCCAAGCCACACGATGTCGCGACCGCGGATCAGCAGGTCGAGCGCGCCCACGCGGCGCTCTCTGTCCATGGCCACGAGCGTGCCGCCCGTGATCAAGAGCTCGCTCACGCCTGTGCACTCCCGAGTCTCGCGATCAGACCGCGTACGAGCTCGGTCATCGCCTGCGCGGCCGAGGCTGCGCGCAGCTGCACGTCGTCGTGACTCAAGGGCTCGGCAGATAGGCCCGCCGCAGCGTTCGTGATGCATGAGATGCCCACGACTCTCGCTCCCATGTGGCGCGCCGCGATCACCTCCTGCACGGTGCTCATGCCCACGGCGTGCGCGCCGAGCACACGCAGCATGCGCACCTCCGCCGGCGTTTCGTAGCTGGGCCCGAGCACACCCGCGTAGACACCAGCCGCGAGCGAGAGGCCCTGTGCCCTCGCCACCTCGCGCGCGACCTCCCGCAACGCGGGGTCGTAAGCCGCCGACATGTCGGGGAAGCGCCGCCCCAAGCGCGGATCGTTGGCTCCGACGAGGCAGTTCATGCCCGTCAGGTTGATGTGGTCCTCGATCAGCATCAGCGAACCCGGCACGAGACCCGGATCGACCCCACCCGCGGCGTTTGTCACCACCAGCACCTCGGCGCCGAGCGAGAGCATCGCGCGCACGCCGAGCACCACCTCATCTAAGGCGTGCCCTTCGTAGGGATGCAGCCGCCCCTGCATCCCGATCACCGAGACACCCTCGAGACGTCCCGACACGAAGCGTCCCGCGTGCCCGGCGACGGTCGACGCGGCCATGAAAGGCACCTCCGCGTAGGGCACGCTCACCGCATCGTCGAAGGCATCGGCGAGCCCACCGAGCCCCGAGCCGAGCACGAGCGCCACGCGCGGCTCGGTTACGACGACACGACGCAGTGCCTGAAGCGCCGCGGCAAGTCGCCCCGACGGACCATCTTCCGTAACGGATTCCATGATGTGCACGCTCCACCGCTCCTCGAAGCGCCCCCACACTCGGCGCTACATGGCCACTCACACACTCACCCAGTTGTCGCTCGAACGCAGCATTTTCGCGCGAGAAACGCAACAAAACGCGGGCCTCGCGCGTTGTATTGCTACAGTTTAAGAACCACCACCCACGAGGGCCCATGACGCTCGAGCGCGCTTTTCGCCTGCTGCCTTCGGAACGCGTCCTGTGGCATGGCAAGCCCGAGCCGCATGTGGTCCGCGATCCAGAGTGGCTGCTCGGCGCGCTCCTTTTGTTCGCTTTCGCCGCGATCTGCGCGCTCTTCTCTGCTCTCCTGTGGGTCACACAGCTCCCAGGAGGGCCCCAGATCGGCATCATGGCCGGGTACCTGTCACTGCTCGCCTTCGCCGTGCTGATGGCGCCTCGCTACCTGCACGACCCCTGTGAGTACGTGATCACGGATCGACGCGTGTTGTGGCGACGTGGGTATCTACAGCGCTGGATCGATCGACACGCCATCAGCTACGGGCGCATTACCTGGAATCGCGACACCCCCGGCGTGGGGCATCTCGAGCTCGTACGTGCGGCGCCCTTCGGGCCACTCTCGCGCAAACAACGCCTAAAGCTGCTCAACGTGGTCGCACCCGATCGCGTCTACGCCCTGGTGCGCGGCGTCGAGCCTTCCGAGTACTTGGGCGATCCCGAGCTGTCGCTGACCGATCGCCTCGACCCCGACGAGCGCGTGCTGTGGGGCGGAGGTCCCCAGGGGTGGTTGCTCGGTTGGCGTGATCTGCTGACCTCCCT
>CAYNOM010000450.1:0-5737 GCA_964398415.1 uncultured Polyangiales bacterium
CGTCACGAGGGCTATCTGTTCTCCGAGCGCGGCGTGTATCGCCCCGGAGATGCGCTGCGCATCAAGGGCGTGTTGCGCGCGCGCAAGGACGGCGCGCTCGTGAACGCCGAGGGCGAGGTCGTGCTGCGCACGGTGGACAGTCAAGGCCGCGAGCTCGACACGCGGCGTCTCTCACTCAGCGCCTTCGGCACCTTCCATCACAGCGTGCGTCTGCCCGGCTCTGTGCCGCTCGGTCCGGTGAGTGTCAGCGCCACGATCGGCAGCGAGACCTTCTACTTCAGCGCCGAGGTGGCGGAGGTGCGCCGTGCCGAGCTCGAGGCCGAGGTGGCGCTCGCGGAGGGGCCCCACGTGCGAGGGGACACGCTCGAAGCACGTCTTTCGGGGCGCTACCTCTTCGGTGCACCCGTGGCGGGTCGGCGTGTCGTCTGGAGCGCGCGACGCACGTCCTCGGAGCGGACACCGCATGGAGAGAGCTTTGAAGGCTTTACCTTCGACGATCAAACGCGCTGGTACGACGACATCGTGCCGAGTGAAGAAGGCACGCTGCTCGGCGGCGAAGCGATGCTCGATGCTCGCGGTGAGGCCCTAATACGCCTACCGCTCGATCTCGAGCTGAAGGCCGGAGCCGCCGGCGTCGAAGTCGAGGCCACGGTCGAGGGCCTGGGCGGCGCCACGGTGAGCGCACGCAGCCTGACGACGGTGACACCGGCCGCCTTCATGCTGGGCATCCGTTCTCGGAGCAGCCTGTGGCAGGTGGGTGAGAAGGTCTCCACGGACATCGTCGCGGCCACGCTCGAGGGCAGGTTCGTGCCCTCGGCACGCGTCGAGCTCGCGCTGACCCGGCGCGAGTATCGCCACGAGCGGACCGAAGACGACGCCTTCGCGACGCGCTACGCGTCGAGGCACATCGATCGCGAGGTCGCGCGCTGCAACGTGACTACAGGCGCTGCCCACGTGGCCTGCGCGCTCAGCGCCAAGGCGCCTGGCCTTCACTTCTTGCGCGCCACGAGCCGTGACGAAAAGGGACGCGAGGTGATGGCCGCGCTGCCCCTCTACGTGTTTGGCAAGGGTCGCGCGAGCTGGGGTGAGCGAGATACGCATGTGTTGACGCTCAAGGCCGACAAGGTGCGCTATCGGCGCGGCGACACGGCGCGCATTCTCGTGCCTTCGCCCTTCGAGCGCGCCGAAGCCCTGGTGAGCATCGAGCGCGACGGCGTGCTCTCCGTGGAGAGAAAGACGCTCGTGGGCAATGCCCCGACGATCGAGATCCCCATCGATGAGCGCTTCGTGCCGAATGCGTTCGTGTCGGTGCTCCTCGTGCGCGGGCGCGTGGCAGAGACGCCAGGGGACGACGGCGCCCCGAGCTATCGCGTGGGCGTGGTGGAGCTCGAGAGCGACGTGTCCGAGCATCGCCTGCGCGTGCAGATCACGGCCGACGCGACCGAGAAACGCCCAGGTGAGCGCGTGCGCGTGGCCTTCGACGTGCGTGACGGAGCCGGGCGGCCCCAGGCCTCGGAGCTGACGGTGTTCGCCGTGGACGAGGGCGTGCTCTCGCTGACGGGTTATCAGACGCCCGATCCCTTCTCGACCATGTATGCCCTGCAGGGCCTCAGCGTGTGGACCGCGGACGGGCGCGCGCGCCTGGTGCGCGACTTGACCGCGGGCGAAGACGAGAAGGGCGGCGCGGAGGGTGGCGGCGGTGGCAGCGAGGGGCTGCGCAAGAGCTTCGATGCCGTCGCCTATTACGCGCCCGAGGTGGAGACCGACGCCTCGGGGCACGCCGAGCTCGACATCACCTTACCCGACTCGCTCACGCGCTTTCGCATCATGGCGGTGGCGGTGTCGAAGGGGGCCGAGTTCGGATCGGGCGAAGCGTCCGTGCGCACCCAGAAGCCCCTGATGTTGCGACCGATGTTGCCGCGCGTGTTTCGAGCGGGCGATCGCGTGATGGCGGGTACGCTCGTACAGACGACGAGCGAGCGCGCCATCGAGGTCGAGGTGAGCGCCGAGGTGAGTGGGCTCGCGCTGAAGGGACAGCCCACGCGTCGCGTTCGCGTATCGCGCGAGCAGGGGGCCGAGGTGCGCTTCGAGCTCGTGGCCCAGACCGCGGGCTCTTCGCGCCTGCGCTTCACGGCGCGCGCCGGGCGAGAACGCGATGGCTTCGAGGTGGAGCGGCCTGTGCTGTCGCCAAGCGTGCCCGAGGCCGTGAGCACGACCGGCAGCACGGAGGGCGAGGTGCGCGAGCGGCTCGGGGATCTCGATGCCGCGCGCAACGACGTGGGCGGGCTCGAGCTTCGTGTCTCCACGAGTGCCCTCGGCGCATTGCGCGACGCTGCGCAGGCGCTGGTCGATTACGAGCACGCTTGCACGGAGCAGCTCGCCTCCAAGCTCATCGGGCTCTCCTCGCTTTACGAGCTGTCGCAGCTCGGCGCCATCGAAGCCCAGGCCAAGCCCGAGGTGCAGCGGCGCAGGGCAGAGCAGGTGCTGACGTTGATCGAGCGCCGCCAGCGCAGCGATGGCAGCTTCGCGCTGTGGGACGTGTCGCGCGAGAGCGGCGTGCGCGCCCTCGATGCTTTCCTCACCGGCTACGCGTTGATCGCGCTCGACACGGCGCGTCGCGCGGGCCTCACACCCGAGAGCCATGCCGTGCACGAGGGTAAGGCCTGGCTCTCGCGTTACATGCGCGAAGAGAACCACGACCCCCACCTAGGCGATGCCGATCGCGTGTTCGCGCTGTACGCCTTGTCACGTGTGGGCCAGCTCGATTTGCCCTACGCGAAGACCTTCCTCGAGCGTCGCGACAAGCTGGCGCTGTTCTCGCGAGTCGAGCTCGCCGCGGTGCTGCGCAGTGCGGGACACGACTCGGATGCGGTGCGGGCGCTCGTGGCCGAGATTACCGACAAGCTGCGCGTGACTGCCGATGAGGCCCACCTCGAGGAGAACCTCGGCGATGCCTATCAAGCGTTGATGGTCTCGGACGTGCGCGCCACGGCCGAGCTCGTGCTGCTCCTGTCGGACCTGAGCCCCGAGCATCCGCTCCTGCCACGTCTCACGCGCTGGTTGTCCGCCGCCCGCGAGCTCGATGGCACCTGGGGCACGACCCAGAGAAACGCCTGGGGCCTGCTTTCGCTCGCGACCTATCTGAAGCGCGTGGAAGGTGCGCCCCCGTCGTTCACGGCACGGGCCTTCGTGGGTGAGCGCGAGCTCGGTAAGAGCTTACTCGAGGGGCGCCGCGCTTCGGCGAGCTTTGGCCTCTCGATGGCGGAGCTGCTGAAAGCGGGGCGTGATCTCGTGCTGCGGCGCGATGGATCGGGCCGCATGCATTACACGCTACGCCTCACCTACGCACAGAAGGCCCTGCCCGAAGCGGCCCTCGATCGCGGCCTGTTCGTCGAGCGCGCCTACACATGCTTCGATCCCGTGGCGCTGGCCCAGGGTAAGGCCACGCCCCAGGCCTGCGAGCATGCAAAGCCGGCAGACTATGTGCGCGTCACCCTGCGCGTGGCGGTGCCTGCCACGCGGCGCTTCGTCGTGATCGAAGACCCACTGCCAGCAGGCCTCGAGCCGGTGAGCTTCGGCCTTCAGACGGAGGCCCAAGGCGCGCGTGACGCGCTCTCTGCCGCGATGGGGCCCTACGATCACGAAGAGCTGCGCGACGATCGGGCCGTGTTCTTCGTGACGCAGCTCGAGCCTGGCTTCTACGAGTACAGCTACCTCGCGCGCGCCACGACCCAGGGCAGCTTCGTGGTGCCGCCGGCACGCGTTTCGGAGATGTACCATCCCGAGACCTTCGGGCGCACGGCTGCCACGCACTTCGCGGTGCGCCCATGACACGACGCCTGCGTCGCACGCTGATCGGAGGTCTGTTCGCGCTCGGCGCTGCGTTCCTTTCGTGGCTCACTTCGCTTGCGCTCGCCCCGTTGCCGCCCGTGCTGAGTGTCGGCCGCGGGCAGAGCGTGATCGAGTTCGCGGACGGCAGCTTGTTGCGCGAGCCCGCGGGGCACGATGGCCTGCGCGCGGACTGGGCCGAGCTCGAGAACGTCCCCAGGGTGCTCGTCGATGCCATGATCGCGTCCGAAGACCACCGCTTGGGTCAGCATCCGGGCGTCGATCCGTGGGCCATCGTGAGAGCGCTGTGGCTCGATCTCCGCCACGCCCGCAGCGTGTCGGGCGCCTCCACCGTGGCGATGCAGCTCGCGCGGCGCGTCTACGACCTGCCGCGTACGCCGTGGGGCAAGCTCGAGCAGGCTGCGCGCGGCGTCGTGCTCGCGACGCGACTCGGCCGAGACGGCGTGCTCGAAGCGTACGTCAACCTCGCTCCCTACGGCCGTGATCTGCGCGGCGTGCGTGCAGCGGCCCGTGCCTATTTCGTCAAGCCCCTGTCCGACTTGAGCGTGGGCGAGGCGACGCTGCTCGCATGCTTGCCGCGCGCCCCCTCGGCTTACGATCCCTATCGTCATCCCGAGCGCTTGCTGCGCCGGCGCGCGCATGTGCTCGGCTTGATGCAGAAGAGGGGCCTGCTCGACGCAGCGCGTGCGGAGGCGGCGTCACGCGAGCCTTTGCACGTCGTGCCCTTCGAGCGCACCTTTCGCGCACCCCATGCGGGTGCTGCTGCGCTCGTTGAAGCCAGGCGCCGCGGTGTCGCTCACCCGACCCACGTGCGCACCACGCTCGTGCCGAGCCTGCAGCGTGAGAGCGAGCGCGCTTGCAGAGACGCGGTGGCAAAGCTGAGAGACGCCGCCGCCACGGGCTGCGCGGCCGTGGTGCTGCGCGTCGACACCGCGGAGGTGCTGGCTCTCGTGGGCTCGCCCGACTTTCACTCCGAGGACGCAGGACAGGTCAACGCCGCCTTCGCATTGCGCCAACCCGGCAGCGCGCTCAAGCCCTTCGTCTACGCCATGGCCTTCGAGCGGGGCATGGATCCAGACACGTTGATCGACGACGTCGAGACCCACTTTCCTGCAGCTTTCGGGGCTTGGGTGCCGCGCAACTACGATGGCCGCCATCACGGTGTCGTCACGCTGCGCGAGGCGCTCGCCAGCTCGTACAACATTCCGGCCGTCAAGCTCGTGTCGCAGCTGGGCGTGGACGCGGTGGTGTCGCGGCTTTCGCGTGTGGGCCTCAGCTCGCTGCACGACCCTGCGCGCTACGGGCTCGGCATTGCCCTCGGTGATGCGGAGGTGCAGCTCTTCGAGCTCGCATCGGCCTACGCCACGCTCGCGCGCGGAGGCGAGCACCTCGTCCCCACCTTACTCTCCGCGGTGTGGAGCGGCAGCGCGCGTGTTGCGCTGCCTGCTCGTCCGAAGGGGCGCGTCTTCAGTGAGCGCGCCAGCCTGCGTGTGAGTGAGGTGCTCGCCGATCGGGCGGCGCGGCGGGCTGCTTTCGGACGCGACAGTGTGCTCGAATTGCCCTTCGATGCCGCAGTGAAGACTGGCACCTCCTCGAGCTATCGCGACAACTGGACCCTCGGCTACACGCGCGAGCTCGTGGTCGCTGTGTGGGTGGGGCGCCACGACGGCGCCTCCCTGCGTGGCATCTCGGGCGTGTCGGGGGCGGGTCCGGCCTATCGGCGCATCATGCTGTACGCCCTGGGCCGCACTGGGGGTGAGGTGCCCGAGGGTGCGTGGCTCGCCGCGCGGGAGTGAGCGGTTGCGAGTGAAACGTGTTGCACTACCATGATCCACATGTCGGCTCCTTCGGATCTCGGCCCACGCGTGCTCGTCACTGGCGGCTCGGG
>CAYNOM010000451.1:0-5734 GCA_964398415.1 uncultured Polyangiales bacterium
GCCTTCCTTGAGCACGCCGACCTTGAGACCCTTGGCGTCGCCCGTGAGGGCCTTCGTGTACGCCTCCGTCTTGATCTCACCGGTCTGACGCGGATCGAGATCGCCGTCGCGGCCTGCGATCACCTCGAGCAGCAGGGCTGCGTCCTCGACGGTCTTGCAGATCGGCCCGCAGTGATCGAGCGAGTTTTCGAGGGGCAAGACGCCCGTGTAGGGCACGAGGCCGTAGGTGGGCTTGTGCCCAACCACGCCGCACTGGGCCGCAGGCAAGCGAATCGAGCCGCCCTGGTCGGCGCCGAGGCTCATGTCGACCTCGCCGGCAGCCACCAGCGCCGCGCTGCCCGACGAGGAGCCACCCGCGCTGTAAGCGGGGTTGATGGGGTTACGCACCGGCTGCGGGATCGAGCCCACCGAGCCGCCGCTCAAGCACAGATCCTCGCAGGTGGCCTTGCCGACGATCTCGCCCCCTGCATCGAGGATGCGCGTGACGACGGTGGCGTCGAAGTCGGGCACGTAGTTTTCGACCACCGCGCTGCCCGCTGCGGTCGGCACGCCAGCCACGCTGACGGGATCTTTCACCGCGATGCGTCTGCCCGCGAGCTTGCCGCTCGCCGCGCCCTTCACCGAGCACTTCTGCGCCCAAGCGTTGTAGGGATTCTCGGCAGCGTCGGGACGATAGCCGGGCGTGCGCGGATATTTCACGGGGAGCGGCTCGTCGGGAAGCTGCGCGAGGCGACGGTAGGCCGCGAGCGAGCCGTCGATCAGTCCCTGAAACCACTTCGCCTGCTCGTCATCGAGACTGAAGTGGTACTTCTTCGCGATGTCCTTGAGCTCGTCGGTCGTCGGCGGAATCACGCCGCCCGTCATCCTGCGCATGGCGCCCTCCCTATCGCTGTGAATGGTCGTGTCCCGCCGGCCCCGAAACGAGAAGGGGGGCGCCGCGCTCTAAAGGGAGAGCGGGGGTGCCTGGGTCCAGGAGACCTCCGGCTGGCCCACGCACGGTAGGCCATCGACTCAGGGAAGATCAAGCCCAATCTACCATATAGTAGACTCACTAACCGTTCGGAAAGCTGACTTTCGGCTTTGATTTCCTCACTTTGCGGGACTGCCCTTGAGCACACGTCCGCCTACATGTGCGGTTGACCACGAAGGCATGCGCGCGCAGAGCACGCCGCGCATGGTCACGCTCGCGCGACTGCGCCAGATCCTCGCCATCGCGATTCCCATCATCGCGGGGATGTTGTCGCAGAACGTCCTGAATCTGGTCGACGCGGCCATGGTGGGCTCGCTGGGCAACGCGGCCCTCGCGGGCGTGGGCCTCGCGAGCTTTGCGAACTTCGTGGCGGGAGCGCCGCTCATGGGCCTGTCCGCAGGCGTGCAGGCCATGTCGGCGCGACGCATCGGTGAAGGCCGCCCCGAGGACGCCGCGGTCCCCCTGAACGGCGGCATCTTGTTGTGCATCGCGCTCGGCGTGCCGTGGATCTTGGGCATCGCCCTGCTCGCACCCTTTTGGTTTCCAACGCTCGCGGGCAGCCAGGAGATCGCCGACGCCGGACTGCCCTACCTCTTGTGCCGACTCGCAGGCAGCTTGATGGTGGGCATCCACTTTTCGTTTCGGGCTTATTGGAACGCCACGGGTCGCAGCAAGCTCTACATGCTGACGCTCCTGTTCATGCACTCGCTGAACATCGCGCTCAACTGGGTGCTGATCTACGGCAACCTCGGCGCCCCGGCGCTGGGCGTGATGGGGGCGGGCATCGCCAACGTCATCGCTTCGTTCGCGGGCGTTTCGCTGCACGTGGTGATGGCCCTGCGTGTTGCGCGCGATCAGGGCTTTTTGCGCGGGATTCCGGAGCGCGAAACCTTCCGCACCATGGCGCGCATCAGCGTGCCGACGAGCCTGCAGCAGGTGTTTTTCGCGGCGGGCATGACCGCGCTGATGTCGCTCTTGTCCCGGGCTGGAACCGACACTGCCGCAGCAAGCAAGGTGCTGCTCGACCTGGTGTTGACCTGCCTCTTGCCTGCCCTCGGCTTTGGTCTCGCTGGCACCACCTTGGTGAGCCAGGCGCTCGGCCGCAAGGACCCGGAGGACGCGAAGCGCTGGGGCTATCACGTCTCGCAGGCGACCGTGATCACCGTGATGGTCATCGCCCTGCCGGCCATCCTGGCGCCAGACCTCGTGCTCGGCCGCTTTCTCCACGACCCCGCGACCATCGAGCTCGCGCGCATCCCGCTCCGACTCGTCGCCCTCACCATCGCCTTCGATGGCATCGGCATGGTGCTGCAGAGCTGCCTGCTCGGCGCGGGCGATAGCAAGCGCGTGATGGCCGTGTCGCTGTTGACCCAGTGGGGGCTGCTCTTGCCGCTCGTGGCCGTGATGGTGCTCGGCTTCGGCCTGGGCATGCTGCCGGTGTGGATCGTGCAAGCCTGTTACCGCTTCCTCCAAGCGGCCATCTACGTCGGGATGTGGCGGGGCGGGCGTTGGCAGCACATCAAGGTCTGACGAAGCCTGCTCTAACGCACGTAAACACGGCGTTCAGGGCGTAACGCTGCAGCGAGCCCTTGCTACTCATCAGTACGTCCGATAGGGTCGAGTCATAGACGCGAGCCCAAGGGACGCCCGTATGGATCCCACAGAGAGCGAAGGAGAGCCCTCCATGACCCTTGCCCGTGAGCTTTGCTTCAAGACCATCGATGCCATCACCGCGCGCTTTCCCGAGCTTACGGAGATCCGCAAAGAAGGCCGCGCCTTCCGCATCTTGCCCACCGCGCAGAACCCCGAAGCGGGTGCGGTGCGCGTGTGGAACGGAGAGCGCATCGCCCGCATGGTGTACATCGGCCTCGCCAGCGAGATGTCGATGCGCGACGGCAGCGGACGCACGATGACCATCGACTCGCACATGGTGTTTGCCTTCACGCCCAAGGGCAGCGCCATCCCGCATTTCACACTCGACTCGGTGCACTCGGGGCCCTTCCTCGCATTCCATCTCGACCTGATCCCGCGCGTCGATCTGGGTGCCAATCTTGCCTACATGGATGCGGTCTACGGGGGCCCGATCACCGAAGCGCAGGCAGAGGCCAAGAAGGTCGAGGGCTTCACCCCGGCCCAGCTCTCCTCGCGCCAGCTCGCAGTGATGTCGCCCTGGATGCTCGCCAATCGCGCCACACCCGACGCCTTCCAGAAGGTGCCGGTGCTGACGTACCTCGAGCAGTGGGCACGCCTCGTCGAGCACGGTCTGCCCGCGTCGTGCACCGAGGACCTCAGCGCGGACGACTTCGCGCGTCGCGATGCGAAGAACCGCGCGGTGCTCTTCAGCAAGGAAGTCGACCCGGTCTGGGCTCAGATCGAAGCCTCCATCGGCGCTGAGGCGGGCGAAGAGCTGCGTCTGTTGCTACGCCGCCAGGACCTCGACGCATGAAGACGGTCGTCGTCACGGGCAGCACGCGCGGCATCGGCTTCGGCCTTGCGCGCGAGTTTCTGAAGCGCGGCTGCAACGTCGTGGTGAGCGGTCGTTCCGACACCAGCGTAGCGCCCGCGGTCGAGAGACTGAGCGCCGAGTTTGGCGCAGCGCGTGTGCTCGGCGTGCCTTGCCAAGTGCACGACTACCCCGCCGTGCAACGCCTGTGGGACGAGAGCGTCAGCCGCTTCGGTAAGGTCGACATCTGGATCAGCAACGCTGGCATCGCCAACGAGAATGCGCTGCAGCCCTTCTGGGAGGCGGCACCCGAGACCCTGGCCGACGTGACCCACACGAACCTGCTCGGCACGCTCAACTGCGCCCGCGCGGCGCTCGCGGGCATGATGAAGCAGGGCTCTGGCCACCTGTACAACTTCGAGGGCTTTGGCTCGAACGGCAAGATGTTCAGGCAAGGGCTCACGCCCTACGGATCCACCAAGTGCGCCATCCGCTATCTGACGCGCGCGCTCGCGAAGGAAGTGGAGAAGACGAACGTGAAAGTGGGCGCCCTGAGCCCCGGCATCGTCGTCACCGACCTCTTGCTTTCGCCCTACGAAGCGCACCCCGGTGAGCTCGAGAAGGCAAAGAAGATCTTCAACATCTTGGCGGACCACGTCGAAACCGTCACGCCCTTCCTCGCCGACAAGGTGCTCGCGAACGACAAGAACGGGCAGCTCATCGAGTGGCTCACCACGAGTAAGGTCCTCGGACGCTTCGCCACCGCGGGCTTCCGCAAGCGCGACCTGTTCCAGGACACGATCCCGCCACCGAAACCTGCAGTGTCACGTGCGCCGAGCGCGCGTCCGCCCGCCGAGTGATGCCGCTGTTCACGCGCGCGTGCATAGGGCCTTGCCTTTTGAGCCGCGCGCGTCTACGCCACTCGCCATGGCGATCAGCGTAGAACTCTTCAAGGCGGCGATGGGTCAGATGGCCAGCGGCGTCACCATCGTGACGATGCACGCGGGCAACGAAGACCACGGCTTCACCGCCTCTTCCTTCACGAGCTTGAGCATGGATCCGATGTTGGTCCTCGTGTGCGTGGTCAAGACCCAGCGCAGCCATGCGTTGATCGAGCAGGCCGGCCACTTCGCGGTGAACATCCTGAGCGCCGAGCAGAAAGAGCTCGGGATGCGCTTTGCGAGCAGCAAGACCCCCGACCGCTTCTCGGGGCTCGAGGTGACGCGCGCGGCGACGTCGGCGCCCATCTTGCCCGGCAACTTGGCTTGGGTCGATTGCGAGCTCAAGGACGTGTTGCCCGGAGGCGATCACAGCATCTTCGTCGGCGAAGTACTCGCGGGCGATGCGCCTTCAGGCAAGGATGCGCTTCTGTACTTCAACCGGCAGTGGGGCAGGTTCGCTGCCGAATGAGCACCACCTCGACAGGAAGGAATTGAGCGATGCAACAGCCCCTCGTGATCGGTAGCGAAGCCGGCCCCACGCGACAGATCCAGATCGCCACCGATCGCACGGTGAAGCTGCCGTGCCTGATCAAGGATCAGACCACCATGACCGCGTTCTTTCGCGCACCCACGCGCGAGGTGCGAAAGCTGTTGCCCTCGAAGAAGCTGCGCCTGGTGGAGCTGTTCAAGGGCCAGACGCTCGTGGGCTTTGCCTGCACCGAGTACCGTCAGGTCGAGGGCCTCGACGACTACCGCGAGGTCGGCATCATGGTGCCCGTGCGCTATTGCCCGCGCTTCGACGTGCCCGTCTTGCCGATCATGGCCCCCCACCTGTTCAAGGATGCGGGCTACTACTTTCACCGCATGCCGCTGACGAGCCCCGAGGCCTACGAGGTGGGGCTCAAGGTCCACGGCCTGCGCAAGGTGCTCGGCGACATCCGCTTCGAAGACCAACCGTACCTGCGTCGCTGCACGGTCGACATCGATGGCAAGCGCCTGCTCGAGCTCGAGGTGAAGAAGGCCAAGACGCGCTTCCAGAAGATGACGACCCAGACCTTCACGTACATGGATGGCAAGATCCTGCGCACGCCCGTGCCCACCCAGGGCGAGATGGGCATGAGCAACGGCAGCACCTCGGCCAAGCTCACCCTCGGCGACCACTGGATGGCCGACGAGCTCAGGGCCCTGAGGCTCTCGCACAAGCCCCTGTTCGCCATGTACAGCTCGCCGGTGCAGAGCGTGCTGGCGGCCCCCGCAGAGACCTTCCCGGCCTAGCTCGTTCGCGGCCCGAATCGCGCAGAAGCGGCTTACGTCCGCAGCCCGAAATCGAGTAGCCGCCCCCGTTGCCGGGGGCAGCTCTCACGGAACCGTACTTGTGCT
>CAYNOM010000452.1:0-5729 GCA_964398415.1 uncultured Polyangiales bacterium
GCTCGGCATGTGCTGCTTGAGATTACTGAGGACCTGGCGCACCCGTTCGACGAGGAGGGTGTACGAGGGGCCCACCGTGCCGCCCGCGCTGGGCGGACAGAAGTCTGCGTACAGACTCTTCCCGCCCCAAGCGGCCTTGATGATCAGCACGGGATCCTCGTAGAAGTTACCGAGCACGTGCCCAAACTGCAGCTCGGGCCCGATGTGATCCTGGGTGGTGCCATAGCCAGGTGTGAGCGGACCCGATCTCGTCAGGTCCACGATCCAAACGTCGCTCCTGCGCGTCCAGGCATCCGGCTTGCCGAGACCCGAGAACTGGCGAGCCAGCGGAGACTTCGTCACGAGGTGCTCGAGCGTTCCCACGCCGCCGTTCCTCGCGAGATGTGTCGACGTGGGTTTGATGGTGCCGTGACCCACCATGTTGGACTGGCCGGACAAGTTGAAGACTTTGACGCGGCCCGTTGGGCTCCCGCCGCAGCTTCCTTCCGGCGCATCGTTTTCTCCGCAGTGCTGCGCCCGAATGAGTCGCGGCGGTGTCGAACAACCCAACGAGGACTCACCTCGACCAGGTTGCCGACGCCAAGTTGCTTGGACACGCTGGCTGGTTTGCGCCGAGGCTTCCCTTCTCGGCGTCCGGAGTGCAGAGCAGCTCCACCCGCGTCACCTGACCACCGCTTGCCGGCAGGTTGATGGCTCGCGTCTGCAAGCTGTTTCCGCTCGTGGGATCGGAGCTCGGGTTCTGTGAGATCGGCAGCATGTACGTCTTGGTCACGCCACCCTGCACGACACGCAGGCTGAAGTCGCAGCCCGAATCGGGGCAGAAGACCTGATCTGCGCGCGTGCGGTCGGCCGCGACGTTGGGATCGAACAGGTCGATGAGTCCGGCCGTGTAAGGCCCGATGGGCGGATAGACGAGGTGCGCGAGGTTCGGGTGGGCCTTTGCGTCGGAGACGCTCACGGCCGCCATGACGGAGATGACCGAGGCGTCGCGCCGCACAGGGAAGCGCACGCCATCATTCGAGACCTCGGTCGTGTAGTCGCCCGCAGAGGCGTTCCAGGTGACGTACTGATTGCGGGCGGCGCTCAAGCGCACGACGTGCCCCTGCAAATACTTGCGCATCTGGTTGACCGAGTAGTCCGAGAAGTGGCGCATCAGGAAGGGCTGCTCCTGATCGCCCGTGCCGCCACCACACATCGGGTCGCGCTTGTACTGTCCGGTCGTGCCGCTCGTCGCGCCGGGCTGGACGGTGGGGGGCAGGAACTTGCCGCTAGGAAGATCGAAGGCCCAGGTCGGGCCCACGTGGGGCGCGTCCGCCGCGTCGGCCGGGATGCCGTACATGTTGCCGACGTATGGGTAGGAAGCGTGGCCGCACCAGTGCGGCAGCGACAGCGAATGGCCGAGCTCATGATTCAGGATGCCGAGGCTCGTCCCGTTGCCGACGCCCCCGAAGCCGCCGGCCTGACCGCCCGCCCACACGCCATAGATGTTGACGTAGTAGAGACTGATGCGACCGTTGGTTCCTGCCGCGGCCTTGAGCGCTCCGCTCCACTGCAGGGCGGCTCCCTGCTCGCCATCGAAGTTGAGGCCAGTCTGCGCCTTGTAGTCGTCCTTCGAACGGATCCTGGCCGCGCGTGCACCAGCACGCGGTGGAATGATCAATTCCGGGAAGACGATGTCGCGCGTACGCCTGACAGTAAGGTCCGAGACAGGCCACTTGGCCTCGAGCTCCTGCTCCCAGCCTGCGGCATAGTCGCCCGTGGCACGCTGAAAGTAGTGGACGTCGAACATCGTCATGACCACCTTGGTCGGCGCGCCGACGCGGAGCGCGCCGAGGTCACGCCGCACGGTGCCCGCGGACACGGCGACCGCCAGGCCCGGCTTCACCCAGTCTCGAGGGATGCGCGCCGTGAAGCTGTCTTCGTAGCGGTGCTTGACGGCACCGGGCTGGCTCGCGAACGACGTGGGTAGGATGCTCGGCCCGGTGAGGGTCAGGACGGTCGAACGCCCGGGCAGGGTCAGGGTCGCCGTGACCTTGGGCGACGGTGTCGCCGCACGGCCCGTCACTTGCACCTTGAGGAGCGTTTCCCGATCCCCCACAAGCTCGAACAACGGACTGTCGTGCTCGAGCACGTGATTCTGCGCGAGGTAGACCTTGGAGATCGAGACCTGTGATGCGCTTCCGCCGCAGGTTCCCTCCGGCACGCCACAGCCGCACTGTCCGGGCTCGGTCTTCTTCGGATCGTTGGGGCAGTGGTCGACGCCGCCCGCTGTGCACGTGTAGGTGACGGCGAGCTGCTTGCGAGTGCCGACGCATGGGTCGGTGAAGACTGCATTGCTCGCGGCGACCGTGCAGCTCGTCTTGCCGACACAGGCAGATCTTACCTTATCCGCTGAGGAGCTCGCGTGGCAGCTGCCCGTTCGATGGCCCGTCTGACACGATCCCGTCGGCGTTCCGTAGCTCGCAAATTGGATCGCGCTGATGGTCGCGCCGCCCGAGCAACTCAACGTCGCGCTACGGCCCTCGTCCGCGATCGTACACGCACTCGCTCCACCGCCACAGCTTGCTCCGGAAGCGGCGCATCCGGATGCAATGAGCTCCACGTGGTCGAGGTTCGGGCCTCCGTTGCCGGTGTTGGCCTGCACGCGAACCGTGTTGGCGCCTTGTCGCAAGCGAACCTTCACGCGCTCGCTGCGCCAGGTTGGCCAGCCCCCAGTCGGGGCGAATGACACGGTCCCGGCGCTTCCGCCGTTGACGAGGATCGCGGCACTGCGATTTTCGCCCCGGCCGTTCGCGTAACGAAAGCTGAGCTCGTAGTCGCCCGCCGCGGGCGCCTGGATGGCGTTCCACTCAATCCAGCTTCCGTTGCCTCCGAAGTCCATGAAGCCGCTGCCTGTGAAGCCCGCGTGCGCCCGCGACTGCGTGCAGCCCTGCCCACCGGAACGGCTCTCGGCTTCGTACCGAGTGCTCGTGCCAGCCTTGTCGTCGAGCTCAGAGACGCCGCCGTCGTCTCCCGCGAGCGTCGACCAGTCGTCCGCCTCCTCGCCTTCGAGCGGCGCACAGCCCGAGAGGCCGCCCATCACAAGCAATAGCGGCATGGCCGACAACGAAATGCTCCATCGCTTGTTCTGCATCGTTCTCTCCCATTCTGAACGTTGTTCGTGCTCCTGATGCCTCGTCGAATCAGTCAGCGGCTCGCCGATGCCCGCAGCTTAGCCATCCCCCGTCCGAGCGCCTCACCCACCAAGTAGTACGTCTCTGCATTACGGTTGTAGTGGTATCCCTGCTCCTTCGAAGATGCTGCCACCTCGCGCCAGTAGTCACGGGTCTCCACCGTCAGGACGTTGCCAATGAAGTCAGAATACTTGCCCTTCTCGCCGCTGACGGCGAGCTGAGCATTCGCTACCGTCAAGGCGTTGCCAGACATCTTCCATCCATCGAAGCCGATGGTCGCGATCACGAATGGAGCCTTCGGCACCTCGAACTCGGCGCGAATGGCTCTGATGAAGTTGACGAGATTGATCTCATAGCGGCTCGCATGGACAGCACTTCCGGTGTCCTTGTGCCCCTGAAACCACGCAAAACCGGCGATCTCGTAGCCCTGGTTCTTGAACTGGGGGAAGTTCGTCCCAAAGCTGTCCAGCACCCTGTGAATTTCAGTCACGAAGTCGTCGTACTGCTTCCCGGCGTACCACGTCCCAATGTCTTTGTAGGGGTCGGCGGCAGACCATGAGTCATCGCCATCCTTGTAACCGGCATACGTACGCCCATCGACGGTATACCGCTGGCTTCCAGGAGGAAGCAGATCCCAGGCGAGACTCCGATTGCCCTGGGAAGCCTTGATGATCAGCACGGGCTCACCATGGTAGTAGCCCATGACGTGGCCGAAGCCGAGCTCAGGGCCAATCTGACCATTTCCTGCACCACAGCCCACCGTAAGCCACTTGTTTGCTCCGGCGCTGACGACGCCTTTGTACCAAACGTCGTTTCGCACCGTCCACGCACCGCCCTCATCAATCAAGTTTGGAAACTTCTTGTTCGACTTGACCAGAGTCTCTAGCGTGCCTGGAGTACCAAGCGGGCCGATGTCGCCCATGCCGACCATATTGGACTGACCCGAGAGGATGTATACTTTGACGGGCTTGGTCATATTCGGCGCGATGCGCTCAGGGTCTGGAAGCTGGGCAGGAATCGGATAGCGATCTCCAGAGACGCCGCCGGTGCTGCACGTGTAGGTGACGGCGAGCTGCTTTCGGGTGCCGACGCATGGGTCGCTGAAGACTGCATTGCTCGCGGCGACCGTGCAGCTCGTCTTGCCGACACAGGCAGATCTTACCTTATCCGCTGAGGAGCTCGCGTGGCAGCTGCCCGTTCGATGGCCCGTCTGACACGATCCCGTCGGCGTTCCGTAGCTCGCAAATTGGATCGCGCTGATGGTCGCGCCGCCCGAGCAACTCAACGTCGCGCTACGGCCCTCGTCCGCGATCGTACACGCACTCGCTCCACCGCCACAGCTTGCTCCGGAAGCGGCGCATCCGGATGCAATGAGCTCCACGTGGTCGAGGTTCGGGCCTCCGTTGCCGGTGTTGGCCTGCACGCGAACCGTGTTGGCGCCTTGTCGCAAGCGAACCTTCACGCGCTCGCTGCGCCAGGTTGGCCAGCCCCCAGTCGGGGCGAATGACACGGTCCCGGCGCTTCCGCCGTTGACGAGGATCGCGGCACTGCGATTTTCGCCCCGGCCGTTCGCGTAACGAAAGCTGAGCTCGTAGTCGCCCGCCGCGGGCGCCTGGATGGCGTTCCACTCAATCCAGCTTCCGTTGCCTCCGAAGTCCATGAAGCCGCTGCCTGTGAAGCCCGCGTGCGCCCGCGACTGCGTGCAGCCCTGCCCACCGGAACGGCTCTCGGCTTCGTACCGAGTGCTCGTGCCAGCCTTGTCTGCCAGCGCCTCGACTCCGCCATCGTCTTCCGCGAGCGTCGACCACTCATCGGCCTCTGCTCCGTCGAGCGGTGCGCAGCCTGAGAGACAACCCATCGCTAGCAACGCCGGCATGGCCGACAGCCAATTGCTCCATCGCCCGTTCCGCATCGTTCTTCCCGCCTGTATCTGTGCCGGCGACGCCAGCTGGCCCGCCCGAGCGTCCAGGAGCGGCGCACCGGGGATCACCAGTCCATGTCGTGCACAGTGTGAACGCTTCACACCATTCGGCTTGGCTCGCTCGCGCATGGCCAAAGTCGAAACAGATGGAACGCCAACTACAGTGCTTCAGCAGTCAACGACCCTCAGCCCCGTGGACTAACCGTCCACTGCGCAGCAAACAGTGGACGTCCACACAGTTGGGCTCGCCGATCCGAAAGCCGTGTTCACGGCGCTCTGCGCATGCCCTTCATCCGCTGCAATGCGCGGTCGAGGGCGTTGGCGAAGCGCTGCTTGTCTTTGGGCCCAAACGCGCTCGGCCCCCCCGTGACGACGCCCGCGTCTCGCGCCTCGGACATGAAGTCGCGCACGGACAGGCGCTCGCCGATGTTCTCCCGGTCGTACTCCTCGCCGCGAGGGTTGAGCACGATGGGCCCCATGGGCACGAGGCGCGCCGCGAGTGGGACGTCGGCGGTGATGACGAGGTCTCCGGCGCGGCAGTTTCGCACGATGTGATCGTCGGCGACGTCGGGCCCGCCAGGCACCTGAACCATGCACACCCGCGGCGATGCGGGCACGTGCATCGCCTTGTTGGC
>CAYNOM010000453.1:0-1121 GCA_964398415.1 uncultured Polyangiales bacterium
TCACAACCGATCGATTTGATCCAGAAATCAGCGCCTATGAAGACACTGCCTAGCCCCGACGCTGCCGCGCGCTATCAGTAGGTGAACGTTTCGATGCTCCACAAAGCACGCAGCTCTGCACGCCTCGCCAGTCTCGGCGTGCTCACCGCCGGCTGGGTCGGCCTCGCCGCCGCACACCAGGCCCTGGTCGAAGAGGCCGAACGCGAGCGCGTGTTTCAGCGCTACTTGCCGCACTGGGGGCGCTCGCTCGTGCGCTCCTGCGGGGGGCAGATCACGCTGACACCGGAGAGCGTGGTTCCGCGCCATACGCGCGCGCGGCTGATCGTGTCCAATCACCGCTCGCCCTTCGACATCGGGGTGCTGTTGAGCCTGTTCGGGGGGCATGCCTTGAGTCGCGCCGACATCGCACGCTGGCCCGTGCTCGGCCTGGCCGCCAAACGTGCGGGCACCATCTTCGTCGATCGCGAAAACACCGGCTCCGGCGCGTCGGCCATCCGCGCCATTCGGGGACGGCTGCAGCGCGGCGCGTCCATCCTCGTGTTTCCCGAGGGCAGCACCTTCGAGGGCGACGAGGTGCGGCCGTTCAAACCCGGAGCGTTCTCGGCGTTGCGCGGGCTCGAGGTCGAGATCGTGCCGGTCGGCATCGCCTATGATCCGGGCGCCGAGTACGTGAACGAGTCGTTCGTCGAGCACGTGCTGCGGGTGGCCGAGCGGCCCCGCACGCGCATCACCGTGCACATCGGAAGCCCGCGGCTCGCCGACGCACGCGCGGCCGAGCTCGCCCGGGGCCTGCAGAGCGAAGTGCAAGACCTCGTGCACCGCGCGCGCGCCCACTGGCACCGCGGTTGAGGCGGTCCGTACTGTACGTTCGCGACGTGGGCCGAGCTGGTCGAAGCTGCCACGAATCTGTGATGAGGCTCCGCGAGACGCGTGACAAAATCGGGGACGCGTTCCTAGAATCTTTCACAAATACCGAATCGCGAGCCGGGGGGTTTCGCGCTTTGGTTCAGCGATGGGGGAACGCAGTATGCAAGCAAAGCAGAGCCTTTGGGGGCTGTTGACGGCAGCGATGTTGGGCCTCGCGGCTCCTGCACAGGCGCAGGAAGCGGAGCCGGCCGCCG
>CAYNOM010000453.1:1131-5703 GCA_964398415.1 uncultured Polyangiales bacterium
ACGGTGAAGCGGACAAAGACCCGATGGGCTGGTTCGGCATCGGCCTCAAGCTCGGCGCGGGCGGGAACGGCGAGGGCGAGTTCGAGGTAGGTGGCGTCACGTCCACCATCGACAGCCGGGCTGGCTTTCAACTCTCGGTTCCGATCAACCTGGGTGGTGACGGCTTCGGCTGGATCTTTGAGCCGTATCTCAACTTCGCCTCCGTAGAGGGCGCAGAGGTCACCTCGACCGGCACGATCCGGCCGAAAGACTTCGGTGTCACGACCATGGGCCTGTACACCGGGCCCACGATCAACATCCACATCATCGACCCGCTCTACGTGGGCATTGGCGCAGGTCTGAAGTTTGGCTACGTGACCTCGGATGCCTTCGACATGGGCGCTGACGTGTTCTTCCGCGTCCCAGTGACCGCGACCTACTACCTGCTCGACGACATCGGCCTCATCGCAGAGCTCGGCCTGGGTTACGGCGTCACCGGCTTCGCTGCGGTTCCGTACACCGATCCGAGCACAGGCACGACGATCGAGCCGGAGCTGGAGTTCGGCTCGGCGCTGACGTGGGACTTCAGCGTCGGCGTCCGCTGGCCCTGATTCGCACGACCGTCCTAGCGCGACACCGATGAGGCGTCCCGGATTCCGGGGCGCCTCTTGGCTTTGGCAGTCCCCCACTCCGGCTAACGCTGCGCGCCCCAAGCGCGACGCACCCAGTGACGAGCTTCACCGATTGGCGCGGACACTTCTGCTATGGAAAGAAAAATCTGACCAAAGCGTAAAAATCCATGACGCCCAAAGTTCTCTCTGATTAGAATTATCTACATACACGGGAATCAAGCGCTCGGGGGAGGCTGCTGTGAGTCGTACCAATCGTATCATTTCGGGAGTGTTGGCCATTGCGGGCGTGTTCGCGGGGGCGGACGCCGCACAGGCCCAGTCGAAACCAGCGACCCAGGCCTCGCTGACGGTGGCTGGCTCGAAGGTTCTCGGTGATCCCAAGGGGCAAAACGAGGACGATGCCGAAGAGGCAGAGGCCAAGAAGAAGCCGATGGGTTGGGCCGGCATCGGCCTCAAAGCCGGCATGGCGGGCATGGGCTCGGCCGAGACCACGATCAACGGCTACAGCAATCCCGTCGAGAGCCGCCTCGGCATGCAGCTGTCGCTGCCCATCAACCTGGGCGGCGACGGTCTCGGCTTCATGATCGAGCCCCTGATGACGACCGCGTCGATCAGCAAGGCCACCAAGGATGCGACGGGCACCGTGACGGGCGCAGAGGACGTGAGCCTGCTCGGCCTCGGCGCGTACATCGGCCCGACCTTCAACTTCCACGTCATCGACCCGCTGTACATCGGCTTCGGCTTCGGTCTCAAGGGCGCCTACCTGATGCAAGACGGCTTCGACCTGGCGGCCGATCTCTACGGACGCGTGCCGGTCACGGGCACCTACTACCTGACGAAGACGGTCGGCCTCATCGCCGAGGTGGGCTTCGGCTACGGCGCGAGCGTGTTCGTCGACAAGCCGCAACCCATGCTCGACCCGATCACCCAGACCGTGAAGAACGTCAGCGACGATCCCGTGTTCGGCCAGACGTTCATGTGGGACGCGAGCCTCGGCGTACGCCTGCCCTGAAGGTTAGATGGTTCTTCCGGCGGCCTGCCAGTAAGGGGCCTTCAAGTCCTTCTTGAGCAGCTTGCCCGTAGGGCTGTAGGGCAGCTCGTCCACGAAGTCGATGCTTCGCGGACGCTTGAAGCCCGCGAGGCGCGAGTCGAGGAAGCCCTTGAGCTCGTCTTCGCCGCACGCGCAGTCGGGCTTGAGCTGCACCACCGCCTTCACCTCTTCGCCCCACTCTTCGTTGGGCACGCCGAAGACGCCGCAGTCGTAGACCGCGGGGTGCTGCCTCAGCTCGTGCTCGATCTCGGCGGGATAGATGTTCACGCCGCCCGAGATGATCATGTCGTTCTTGCGATCGACGATGTAGTAGAAGCCGTCGTCGTCGCGCGTGGCCACATCACCCACGCAGAAGAAGCCATCGCGTGTGGCGCTCTGGGTGGCCTCTTCGTTCTTGTGGTAGCCGCTGACGAGCATCGGGTTCTTCACCCAGAGCGTGCCGCGCTCGTTGACGCCCACCTCGTTGCCTTCGTCGTCGAGGATCTTCACCTCGGCCCCGGGCACGGGCTTGCCGCAGCTACCAGGCTTTTTCAGTTGCTCGTCCGGCTTGATGATCGTGACGAGCGCGGTCTCCGTGGAGCCGTAAAACTCGTAGAGGCAGGGCTTCGGGAAGGTGTCGAGGACCTTCTGCTTGAGATCGATGGGACAGGGAGCCCCGCCCGTGATCAAGCGCTGCATCGACGATAGGTCGTACTTCGCTTTCACGCCGTCGGGCAGCGACACGATGCGCCGGAGCAGCGTGGGCACCATGAACGTGGAGGTGACTTTCTCCTCGGCGATGACGGCGAGCGCCGCTTCAGGATCGAACTTGCGCATGACCACGACGCGTCCGCCCATCACCTGCGCCATGTTGCTGAACACCGGAGGTGCCGAGTGGTACAGCGGACAGGTGACGAGGTGCACCTCGGGCGCGCCCGGCATGAAGCCGAGCGACATGGTCATGGCTCGCTGGTAGCTGCGCAGCGCGGTGGGGTCTCTGTCTGCAAGCTCGCGCACCGCGCCCTTGGGCTTGCCCGTGGTGCCCGACGTGTACACGACAGCCCCCGAGCCGCTCGGCGTCTCGAGGAAGAAGCGCTCGGCCGAGCCCTCGGCGAGCGCCACCTCGAGCGGCACGGCACGCGCCAGCGCACCTTTGGATGCCCCAACATCGCCGGCCAGGATGAACGCGTCGTCGTTCACCTTGGGCATCTGCTCGCGCACGCCCGCAAGCTTCGACGAAAGCTCCGCATCGAGCAGCACCACCGTCGCGTCGGAGTGATCGATGATGTACGCGGCCTCCGGGCCCGTGAGCCGGTAGGGCACCGAGACGGGCGCTGCGCCGAGCTTCTGCGCGGCAAACCATAGATCGTAGTAGTAGCTCGAGTTGGGAAGCATCCAGGCCACGCGGCTGCCGCGACCTATGCCGTGTCGATCACGCAGGTAGCTGGCGAGGCGGCACGCACGCTCGTCCCACTCATCCCAGGTGCGCCGGAGCTCGCCGTCGATGACCGCCAGCTCCTTCGGCTTCATCCGAGCCATGAAGTCGAGCGTTCCAAGCTGAGGCTGTGCCATGACGTCTCCGATCCTGTACGAGCTGCTGCGGAAGGCGGGCACTATACACCGTTTACCCAGCCCCGACTACAGGCGCGATTTACGTTTCATTTTCGGCGACTTAGGAGCAACGTCGGGCTTCGGCGTGGGACCTTGGGGGCGGACGTCGGCGGCTGCTTCGGTGGGGGCCTCTTCCTTGGCCGCCTTCGCGCGCGACAGCTCGCAGAAGAAGCGCTGGGCCTGCTCGGTGTGCCACGCGGCGAGCTCGTGTTGCATGCGTGCGGCCACCTTCGGCTCGCTGGCCGCAATGTCGCGATGCTCGCTTGGGTCGCGCGCGATGTCGAACAGCTCGTGCGTGCCCGTCGTGCGGCGCACGATCAAGCGATAGGGATAGCGCACGAGCGACACCTTGGGCAGATAGCGTCGGTCGCCCTCCTGGATTTGCTGCACACGTGCCTTCAAGCTGTGCAAGCCCTCGAGCCGCTCGTTCGCGAACTGAAACAGGCTGATGCCGCGGATCGGGAACGCCTCGCTCACGATGCTGCGATCGACCGCCGGATCGTGCACGAGCAAGCTCTGTCCGGTGAGCTGTGCCGCGGTCTCGACGCCGAGAAAGTGCAGCACCGTGGGCGCGACATCGATGTTCGACACCGAGCCCTCGATGGGACGCGCGCTGCCGTCGGGCGTGCGCATGATGAACGGGATGTCGGTGATGAAGCCGTTCAGAAACACGTGATGGCCGTAGTAGCCGCGCTCGCCGAGCGCCTGACCGTGATCGGCGAAGAACACGATCAAGCTGTCGTCGTACCAACCTTCGCTGCGCAGGGCCTCGAGCAAGCGACCGAGCTCGGCGTCGAGAAACGACACCTCACTCAGGTAGCGCTCGTCTCTGCCATCGCCGAAATCGAAGCCCTCGTGCTTTTGATAGGGTGCGTGCGGCTCGAGGTAGTGCACCCACAGCACATGCTGCCGCCGCGTCTTGCGCATGCGCCGCAGGATGCTGAGGGTTTCGTCGGTTTGCTCCTTGGCATCTGCGCGTGTGCGGCGACTGGCCTGATGGGACACGTATTGGGCAAACGCAGGCTGCACGAACCAGCCCGAGCGCGGCAACACGGCGAACACGTTGCGAATGTGCGGTTGCACTCGCGCGAACAGGGTCTGGGGAGGCTCGGGCGCGAACAGGATCTGGCTCGGCAAAAGGCCCGTCATGGCACCACCGAGCGCGAACAGGGTGGCGGGGTAGCTCGTGTAAGCGCGACGGGCGACGCGCGCCTCACGCGCGAAGCGGTCGAGCTGGGGCGTGATCGACTTGCCCGCGATCTTCTGCCCGAGCACGTCCTTGCGTAACGCGTCGACCGAGATGAGGATCACGTTCTTGCG
>CAYNOM010000454.1:0-5701 GCA_964398415.1 uncultured Polyangiales bacterium
GCGCAGGCGCTTGCCGAAGTGGGTGAGCGAGGACAGCACCATGAAGCCGCCGTAAGAGCCGCCGGACACGGCCACGCGCGCTTGATCGAGATCGGGCTGGGTGGCGATCCAGTCGAGCACCGCGCCGATGTCGCGCACGGAGTCTTCGCGCTTCTTGCCGTTGTCGAGGCTGAGGTACGTCTTGCCGTAGCCGTCGGACCCGCGCACGTTGGGCACGATGGTCGCGATGCCGCTCTCGATCGCGAGGTACTGGGCGGTCGGGTTGAAGTCCGGGCGTGCCTGCGACTCGGGGCCACCATGGATGGCGATGTGCACGGGATGCGGCCCCGGGGTCTTCGGACGGTAGACGAAGGCCGGGATCTCGAGGCCGTCGAAGCTCTTCACGCGCAAGAGCTCGGGCGTGATGAACGTGCTCGGGTCGAGCCCGCCGAGCTCGCTCTCGGTGAAGCGCACGAGGCGCTTTCGCGTGAGATCGTAGGTGTAGGCGTCGGCGCTCTGGGTCGGGCCGCGCAGGGTGAGGCCGAGCACCGGGGCCGCGTTCGCAAAGCGCAGACCCGAGACGATGGCCTTCGGGAAATTGCCGGCCACGCGATGCCGGCGCGTGCGGGTGTCGAGCAGGTGCAGCACCCCGTAGCCGTCTTCGTTCGTGGAGAAGGCGAGGGTGCGCCCGTCGGGCGAGAGGGCGATGCCCTCGACGTTCCAAGGGATGTCGCGGCTGAGCGGCGTAAGCTCGGGTGTGGCGCCCAGGGTGAGCTCGTAGAGCTCGATCATCTCTCCTTCGCGATCGGAGGTGACGAACGCGCGTTTGCCCGTCGCATCGAAGAGCGCTGCCCGATAGGAGGCGGCGGGCGAGGCGGGGCTGATCTGCCGCGCGGCGCCCGTCTCGAGATCGACGAGGTGCAGGCGCGTCTCGAGGATGGAGATCCATTCGAGGGCCAAGAGCTGCTGTCCGTCGGGCGAGATGTCGAGCGGGGAGAAGTCGCCCTTGACCTCGAGCACGCGTCGCTCGCTCGCGCGGCTCTTTCCGTCGCTCACGTACAGATCCATGTCGCGACCGTTGCGCGCGTTGCCCGAGTACACGACGAAGCGCCCCTTCTTGTCGACGATCCACGCGTCGTGGCGGCTCTTGCCGTCGGTGAGCAGGGTCGTGCGCCCGGTGCGGCGATCGAGACGAAACAGCTGAAAGTCCTCCGCGCCGCCCACGTCGCGCATGAAGAGCACGGCCCCTTCGTCGCCCGGCAGAAACGCCGCACCGCGGACAGGCTCGGCGTCGAAGGTGAGCTGGGTGCGCGCGCCAAGTGGTTGGGACACCAAGTGGATCTGTGGCACCTCTGCGAGCCGCGTGCGCACGAGCAGCGCCTTGCCGTCGTCGGAGATGGCGTCGAGGGAGGCAAAACGCGCCTCTTGGTACTGGAGCAGGCGGGCCTTGAGCGCCTCAGGGATGGGCGGGGCCCCTTCGATCGTGATGGGCCCGGTGGTCGCGGCTGGCGTCGCTTGGGCGGCTTTCGGATCGGGCTGGGCCGGCTCGGGTGCGCTCGGCGTAGCGGCCGGCGGCGTCGCCGGGGGACAGGTCTCGATGACGGGGGCGCAGCTTGCGAGAAGGAGCAGCGCGCTCAACAGGGTGGCGGGTCGCGAAGACATGGGGCGAGGCATACCACGCACCTGGGCCGTTCTCGCCATCGAGTCGTGCGTTACGGCAAGAGCTGCAGAAGGCCCATGTAGAGCATGAGCAGCGCGTCGCGTACGGGCTGCTCGGGATCGTCCGTGTTGGCGATCACGAGCACGAGCTCGGCGGCGGTCATGGGACGCTCGAGCTCGGTGAGAATGCGCTTCAGCCGCTGGGGCAAGCTGGGACGAATTTGCGAGAGCTGTGGGCCCGCGAGGGGCTGGATTTTGCGCTTTCGTAGCTGTCCGATGTGCGAATCCTCGAGCCCCGCGTCGATGCGCCTCCGCAGCCCCTCGTCGAGCACGTCCCAGGCGTCGATGTTCAGCGGAAAGCCGCTCGGTGGGGGCGCCACGCCGTGATAGTAGGTGCAGCTACCTGCGCGCCACTCGAACAGATCGAGCAGCTTCTCGCGCACCTGCTCCCCGATCTCGCGAAACAACACGACGGGCTCGACCAGCCCGAGCCCCGACAGCGTGTCGCCGAGCCGGCCTTCGAAGCGCGGCATCACCGCCAGGGCCATGTCGAGCTCGCCGCGCGAGATCACGCCCTTGTGCACGAGGTACTCGCCGAGCAGCTCGCTCGCGAGGTTCGAGGTCACGAAAGCTGGAACGCCATCCTTGAGGTAGACCTCCTTTCGGATGCCTCCGAGCTCGCACAAGAGCAGGGCGGTGGTGCGCTCTACGGCGGCACGCGAGAGCGCGATGATGATGCCGCCCTCGTCGAGGGGCACGAGCTCACCCGAGAGGCGCACGTGGCCCGCGTCGGTCGCCAGGCTGTTCGTGGTGGTCGTCGAAGAGGGCAAGTGCCGCGCGAGCTCGTGGATGCTGTCGAGCTGGCGCTCGGGCGCGTCGTCGATGCTCACGCGGTCGGAGGGGCCGAGCTTGCCCGTCGACACGCTTTGGACGACCTCCGCGAAGGTCAGGGGCCCGAGCACCTGGCCGGCGGTCGTGCGCACCCGGTACATGGGGCTCGACGGAGTGGGCGTGGCCTCGAAGGGCTGAACGGGCAGCGGGTGGGCGCGAAGGGGCGTCGCAGCGTCCTGATCGAGCGGCACGCGTGGATTGGTCACCGTGCGTGTCGGCGTGAGCTGGGCGGGCAGGGCCGCAGGGGCCGAGTCCATCGCCTCCCTGACGAGCGCGGCGATCGACTCGCGCAGCTCCGCCGCGGCCTGCGTCTGGTAAGGCAGGAGGCGCGCCGAGAAGTGCTCGGCCGTGGCGTGTCTGCGCGGCGGCTTCTGGGCCAGGGCCTCGATCACCACCTCACCGAGACCGCTCGGCAGGCCGAAGGCGAACTCGAGAAACGGATGGATCTTCGAGTCGCGGATCGCGAGCAGCACCGCGAGCTCGGAGCCGCCGGCGAACAACGGGCGGCCCATCAACAGCTCTGCCGTCACGACACCCGCGGAGAAGATGTCGGCGCGCCGGTCCGATTCGCCGCCGCGCACCTGCTCGGGCGCCAGGTAGCCGAGCTTGCCCTTGGCCCGCTCGGAGAGGTTGGTGGAGGGGTAGCGCTCGCGCAGCCGCGTGCGCGCGATGCCTAGATCCCCGAGCTTGACGTCGCCATGCACGGACAACAGCACGTTGGAGGGGCTCACGTCGCGATGCACGACGCCGAGGGGCGTGCCCTGATCGTCGGTCGCCTCGTGGACCGCGTGCAGGCCCGTCAGCATCTCGCGCGCGATGAAGACGGCCTGGGGCACGCTGAGCGAGCGTCCCGTGCGCGTCAGAAAGCGCATGAGCTTCCACAGGTCGACACCCTGCACGAACTCGAGCACCAGATAGGCACCGCTCTCGGCCTCGACCACTTCGATCACCTGCACCACGTTGCCGTGGCGCACATGGCTGCCGAGCCGCGCCTCCTCCGCGAACATGGCGCGTGCAGAGGGATCGGTGGCGAGCTTGGGCAGCATGCGCTTCACGACGACGATGCGCTCGGCGCCCGCACCTTGGGTCACCGCCGCGCGATACACTTCGGCCATGCCGCCGACCGCGATGCGGTCGAGCAGCCTATAGCGCCCGACGTATTCGGGGACGGGCGGGTCGGACGGTGGTGCCACATCGCTATAGTACCTGTCCCCAGGGGGGCGGCGTCAAAGTGTGGTACGAGGTGGGCCAAGGAGCAGACCATGGCCGACATCCACTCTCGCGCTGGCGAGCGCTATGCGAGCGCCGAGCTCATCGCCTACGTCAACCGCGTGCACGCCCCCCACGACGGTGCGCTTTTAGCGGCCTTCGCCGCGCCGGAACAGCACGGGATGCCGGCGATTCAGGTCGGCCCGTCGGAGGGCAAGCTCTTGTCCATGCTGCTGCGCATGGTGCGGGCCGAGAAGGTGGTCGAGATCGGCACTCTGGCCGGCTACTCGGCCCTGCGTCTGGCCCAAGCGCTGCCGGATCATGGTCAGCTCTGGACCCTCGAGAGCAGCCCCGACCACCATCGCGTGGCCCAGGAGCGCATCGCGGCCGCAGGGCTTCGGGCGCGCGTGCACTGCCTGCTCGGCAAGGCCCTCGATCTGCTCGACCCCGAGGTTTCGCCCCATGGCCCCTTCGATGCCGTGTTCATCGACGCCGACAAGGGCAACTACGATCATTACGGCCGCTGGGCCGCGCGACACCTACGCCCGGGCGGGTTGCTCTTGGGCGACAACGCGTTCTTTTTCTCGCGCCTGCTCGAGGACACCGAGGAGGCCTCCGCCATGCGTCGCTTCCACGAGGAGGCCCGCGAGTCCTTCGACACCGTGTGCATCCCGACGCCCGACGGGCTGCTCTTGGGCGTGAAGCGCTGACAGGGCCGAGACAGCCCGGCAGCGGGTCCCGCGTTCTGGTCTAATGATGCGGTGAACGACGCCGCGTCTCGCGCTTTCAAGGTGGTCATCGCGGCAGCGGTCGTGATCAAGCTGCTCTACCTCGCCGAATACGTCGAGCTGCCCTTTCTCTACGGGCCGCTATTCGACTCCATGGTCTACCTGCACCAGGCGCGCGCCGTGCGCGCAGGCGACTTCGCCGATCCCGCGCTGCTCGCGTTCAGCCCGCTTTACGGCTACTTTCTCTGGGCGCTCGGCGCGCGTCTCGGCGGTGTGTTGCCGGTGCTCGTGCAGCTCGGGCTCGGTCTCGTGAACCTCGCGCTCATCCGCCACGTCGCCGCGCGATTGTTCGCCGACGCATGGACAGGTGTCGTCGCGGCGCTGCTGTACCTCGGTTACGGCCTGCTCGTGTTCTACGAGATGAAGATCATGTCCGAGACCCTCGGCATGACGCTCTTGCTCGGCGCGCTCGTGCTCTTCGTCTCGCCGCGCTTTCGCGACGCTCAGGCCCGAACCGGGCTCGCGACCGGCAGCCTGTTGGGGCTCGCCACGCTGGCGCGAGCCAGCTTGCTCACGAGCCTGCCGCTGTTCGCGCTCGCCGCCCTCTTGCCCTTGTCGACACGCGGCGAAGCAGATCAGACACCGCCACCGTCGCGTGCACGCCGCACGGCGTTTCTGGCGCTGGGTCTCGCGCTCGTCTTGGGCGGCAACGGCCTGTGGAACCTCTGGCACGCGGGCGTGTTCGTGCCCGTGATCATGGCGTCGAAGACGGCATCCCAGGCCACCGCCAACGAGTGGACGGGCGACTTCTCGGTGTTCGAGAAAGAAGGGCAGCACGGCGTGAGCGCGTGGAGCGTAGTCGAGCAAGCAGGCGAAGAGCTCGCATGGCGCGCGGCAGGTAAGCCGCCGAGTGATCCGGGGCCGGGCATCGATTGGGCCGGCTGGCTGAGGCAGGCGCCGAAGAAGACGCTCATGACACTGCGGGACACCGAGACGTCCTTCGACTACGGCTACTACGGTGAACGCACCGAGGTGCACACGCTGGCGCTCACCTCGATCTCGTTCGGGGCGCTGTTGTCGCTCGCGATCCTCGGCGTGGTCCTCTGCGTGAGGCAGCACAGCCTGGCCGTGCTGCTGCCGCTTCTGCCGATCATCGCCGGCGTGCTCGCGACGACGACGCTGTTTCATCCGAGCAGTCGCTACCGCCTGCCGCTCGCGGTCGCGATGATCCCCGT
>CAYNOM010000455.1:0-5691 GCA_964398415.1 uncultured Polyangiales bacterium
CGCAGATCCTGCTCGTCGCCCTGGAAGTCGAGCAGACGCTCGATCGCGGCCGTCTCGCGTTCGGAGGCTGCAAGAGGCCGAAGCCGCTTCGCGACGTCATAGCCGACGGAGTATTGCATCACGGTCATGGGCCCCTTCGTAGGCGGTTCGCACATCGTACCGAGATTCCGGTGGGTCGGCATCCGTTACGTTTCGTTTCAGCGCTTCCCGCCCGTCTTGTGGCGCCGTTTGGCCTCCCAGAGCACGAGCTCCGCGAGCAGCACTTGAAACAGCTCGGTCCTCAGTGGGCCTCGCCCAGCGAGCCACGCATCGAGCTGATCGAGCACGTGTACCCCCTCGCGATAGGCGCGGGAGCGGCCGTGAAACTGCTTCGCGATGCGCTCCGCAAGTCGCCTAACGCTGCCCCGATGGGATGACCGTCGATAGCTGCGGTAGAGTGTCGCGGCCCGCTTCTGGGTGCGCGAATGATCGAGGAATCCCTGCATGCTGTATTTCGGCGCGTCCTTGGTGAGCCAGCGCCAGACCGCAGACACGCCAGTGGGCAAGCGGGTGATGCGGACGGGGGGCGTCGATACGATCCATTGCTCCACCTCGTCGGCGTGCGCCACGCCATCGGTGGTGGCCGCTGCCGAGAGCGTGGTGCCCGCGGCGCGCAGTAGCTCGTGATAGAGGCGCAGTGCGCGGTGAAGTTGTGCCCGCTCGTGCTCCGCTTCGGTGAGCCCGGCGAACCACGAGCGGGGTTCTGGGCGCGGCTTGGGCTGGGGCCTCTCGATCCGTTTCGTTTCGTTGCGCGCCCCGCGCTTGATGGGGGCCTTCGTTGCCTCTTTGCGCGACTTCGCCGTGGTCCGGGCCTTGCTGGCTTCGACCACTGGGGGCGTATCCGTAACGTTTCGTTTCTTCTCTCGGAACGCCTGCGTGCGGCATGCTCCCGAGCAGTACCGCGGCGCACGCCCCGTCGCTTGCGTCGCGAATGTCTCATTGCACCACACACACCGTAGCTTGCCTCTCGAAGGCAGGGCCGCGCGGACCCCGGCGCGTGCGGCGCGGTGAGCGCTCACCCGGCAACGCGCGGAGCAGAAGCGGGCATCCTGCCGACCCGAGGTCAGCGCGACACCGCACACGGCGCACGTTCGGCGAGCCATGACGACGGACTAGGATGCGTTACGTTTCGTGTCAACCGGAGGGACGGTGCGAGCGGCCCTGGCATCTGACGTAGCCAGTAGCCAGAGCCATTGCGCTTACGAGCTAGGAACGCCTCGGCGGTCGTCTCTACCACCTCGCCGCGTTGCACCTGTTCTTGCGCGACTGCGATGTCGGCGCGCAGAGCAGCCAGCTTGGCTTCGCGCTCTTCTTCGATCTCGCCGAGATAGCCGTTCATTGACTGGCACCTACTCCTATATACAGCCGAAGCATAACTGTGTTCGTGTCAACCTGGGATCCAGATCGGCCCAGACCGGGCGCGGGGGCGCAGGGGCTCCAAACAGTCGTCTTGCGGATGAAGCAGGGCTTGAGCTATCCTCAAGTTTGCGGTAGGCCTTGCCGATGCCGCTGCACCCGGTTTCTTCCAAGGCGCTCCTTCGTCGATTGCTGGATGAAGGCAAGTTTGTCTCGCCGTCAGAGCGCAGCCATGTGCGCAAGGAGATGAACAAGGACCGTTTGACGGATGTCGACCTCGTAAACGTGCTTCGGGGTGGCACGGTGGAGCCGGCAGAGTGGGAGAACGGGGAGTGGCGCTATCGGGTACGAACGCAACGCATGACGGTTGTCGTGGCATTCGACCCTGATCCTGAAGAGGCCGAGACTGAAGACGAGATCGAGTTGTGCATCGTGACTGCCTGGAGGACATCACCATGAAGAAGTGCCGAGCATGCCGCCAAGGCGAGCTTGTGATCACGCGCAAGAATCACCGTTACACGGAGAGCGGTCTCTCGAACGTGGTCCTGCAAGACGTGGAGTTGCGCTCTTGTCCTCTCTGCGGCGACGAACAACTGGTGTTGCCCCGAGTGACCGAGCTTCATCGTGCGATCGCGCTCGCTGTCGTTCGAACGAATGCGCGCCTCAGCGGCGAGGAAGTTCGCTTCTTGCGCAAGTACATGGGCTTCAGCGGCAGCGACTTTGCTGCCAGGATGGGCGTGGATCCCTCCACGGTGTCACGGTGGGAGAATGACCGAGAGCCCATTGGTCCGTTGGCGGACCGACTGTTGAGGTTGATGGTCGTGCGTGATCGACCGGTTGAGGAGTACCCGCTCGACGAGCTCGTCAACATCGTCGAGAAGAAGCACGTGTTGATCGGCTTGCGTGCGGATCGGCAGGGTTGGCACGAAGCGCCCGTTGCAGCATAGAGGGCGAGGCCGATGTGCCACGCCAACGGGAAAAGCGTAACGTTTCGTTTCTTGCGTGCTCGGGTCAGAGCGGCCAGGGCGGGAAAATGGACGCCGCCCTGCCGGTGATTCTAGCCTTCGCTAACTGAACGTTAGCGAAGCCCCAGTGGGTCAACAGAGGGTGTAGATCGCGATCTTGGTAGTCCAAAGTGCTCCGGCGTCGGACAGCCGAGTCATTCGGACGATACGACCTCTTCTAGCCGACCTCGTCATCGAGCAGCAGGATCTCGGTGGGAACCAGGTCGTGTCGGTCAGCGAGGACCTCGATTGATTGTCGGACTTCGCCAAGACTCGTTCGGCGATCGCCATGCGCTGCTGCGGCCGCAAGGGGATCCAGGTCGTGGCGGAGAAGCGAGCCCACCGGGCCGCGAGCGTCGTAGCACCATGTCATGTAGATGACGGAGGTTCGGGTTCTCGGAAGGCTTCCCCCTCCGTGCGTCGCCACGTTGGCCACGCAGAGTTTGCCACCCCGCCGAAGGAGATCGAGGATCCGAACAGCGGCGCCTTCCAAGAGGGGAACGGTGTTGGTCGGGCACGTGCAGATCACCGTGCCGAACTCGTGCCCCTTCTGGCGGGCGTGCTCGCGGAGCCTCGCGGACAGGTGCCCCTCGGACAGACCCGCGCGCCCTACGTACAGTTCGACGTTGCTGAGGTTTGTCCCCTCCACCAAGAGTGGTGTCCCATGCACCACCCGAACGATGTGGGGGAATACCTCACGCAGTAGCGTGTAGTGCGGCGCATCTTCGATGAGCATCGAAAGGAACTCGCGGTCGAAGTTGCTGAGGTCCACCCCTGTCTGGATCGCCGTCATGCTCGATGCCCTCCGGGCGGCAAAGATGACGCGCCATCTGTGTTCGTGACTACCGACGGTCGTGCTGTCGCTTGAGATCGTCACCCGGGAAGGGCCTGATCATCAGGAGTGGTGAGGTCGATGGAGGCAGAGAATGCGTCGCGTTTCTGTAGCAGTTTGTGGGGCGCTACTGCTCGTTGGCTCGGCATCAGCTCAGCAGGCGCCAAGTGCCACGACGCAGCGTGCAATCGCAGATATGCAGCGGAGGATGGAGGAGCAGCAGCGCCAAGCAGCGCTCCATGAACAGCAGCTCCGCAAGCAGATGATGGACGCGCACCAGGAAAGGATGCGAATCCAACAGGAGGAGATTGCAGCTCTTCAGAAAGCCGAGGATGCTCGACAAGAGCGTGAACGAAATGATGCTATCCGAACGGCACAAGAGGAGCGCAGCATTGCCTTGCTCGGCGCTGTGCTTGCGATCAAGGAACGGATGGACGTTTTCGTATCTGCCTCAATCTGCGCAGCCAAGAACGAGCTCCAGACAGCCAAGGATGAACTCGCGAACGAGCGTCAGGTGGGACGTGAAAGCGGTTTCGTGGATAAGGTCACGATGCACGAGGCGGGAGAGACGATAGTCGTATGGAAGTCCAAGCTCGCCGCTATGTCGAAAGCGGCTAGATCGTGGGTGAAGGGAAAGCCCATATCCTGCTCACGGCCGGATGTTGCCGTGGCGGCGAATTGTGCGACGGTTGGCGGTGAGCACTGCGGTGCGCTCACTACCTTGGTCGATCGCACGAGTGAATATCTCCTGGGTGAACGAAGCCTTGCGGCCGATGAGCAAGAGGCACGTGCAGGAGTTCCTCAAGAGCGGGTCACAAAAGCAGAGGCGTGGAAAACTGAGATGGTGGCCGCTATCGACCGGCAGCGTCCCGGTGGCAGGCCAGCGCCGTAGTGCTGTAGTACCTGCGACTCCGCCATTCCGCCATTCTACGGGCCGATTCTGGCGGCGTTGCCTCCTGCCCCCCCCCTTCGACCCTCAAAACCGCACCCGTTCGATCTCGCTCTGGGCGATGCGGTCGGGGTTTCGGTTGTAGAGCTGCGTCGTCCGCGTCGAAGCATGCGCGGCAATCTGCGCCGCCGCTTCGAGGCTGCCCCCGTTCTGCATGAAGTTGGTGACCCCCGTGGCGCGGAAGGTGTGGTTGCAGACCGCGTGCGGCGGCAACCCTGCATCCGCCGCGCGGCGTTTCACCATGCGCCAGGCGCGCTCGCGGTCGAGGGCGCGCTCCGTCAACGTGCGGCTTCGACCCCGCACCGAGCGAAACAACGCGCCGTCGATGTCGTCTCGAATCTCGGCTGCCTCGAGGTAGGCCTCGAGATACTCGACGAGCTGGTGATGGGCGGGGACGCGATGGTCCTTGCCGCCCTTCTCGCGCAGCACGAGCCACGCGCGGGTGCCGATGACTTCGTAGTGGCGCACGCGCATGGCGACAACGGCCGAGATGCGCGCGAAGGAGTAGAGCATTGTCGCAATCAACGCGCGGTCGCGTAGACCCACGACATGCGAGACGTCGATGGAGTCGAGCAACCTCCGCGCGTCATCCTCGAAGAGCACCGGGGTCTTGCCTCCGGTGGTTTGCACGGTGGGCCCTCGCACGTCGGCGGCGGGATTCTGCGCAAGCATGCCGCCGGTGACGAGCCAGGCGAAGACGCCGCGGATGGCGGCGAGGTGCTGCTTCACGGTGCGTGCGGCGTGCCTTGTGCCGAGCAACTCGATGTAGCCGGCGACATGCATGGGCTGAATGCGATGAAGCTCGAGCTCGCGCGCGGCGGCCCACTCGAGAAAGGCGCCGACCGCGTTCACGTAGGCCTGGCGCGTGTGGGGGTTACGCAGGGTGACGGCGAAGTAGCCGAGGAAGCGCTCGGCGATGGTGGGCCCGGCCTGGACGACGAGGGCGGGCAGCGCGTTCGAGGCAAAGGGGGAGTGGGTGGCGAGGGCGAGTGACACGGTGGTCTCCGCGGGTCTTGTTTAGGGCACATAAGGACCTTTATGTGCCCCAACGAGACCCCACTCGATCACGACCCCCCGCCCCCCGTCAACTCTCGGCTGAGCACGGATGCCTGAGGCCCCCGGGCCGCGAGCCCGTCGAGTCCGCGCGTGACCGCCTCCATGACCCGATCGATGCCGAACGGTCGAGCCCTTCCACGGGTCAACGCTCGTTCACGACACCGCAGAAGTGGAGGCCGAGCGCGATTTCTCACGACCCCCAGGGAAGAGGTGATTGTCGCCCAACCTAGATACGAAAAGGGAAATCGCGCCAGCGGCGACCCTTGGCGGAAAAGCACGAAACGTCCACCGGCTTTCACCCCGACATGAGCCCCTTTTCGTAACTTGCTCATGCTACGCCAGGGACAACTTGGCTGGCCGGCCTCGCCACCTCCCCCCATGGAGAAGCGGCGCCGCCCGGGCCGTAACCGCGCACGCCTCATGGGTGCTGCGGAGGGGGTTCTATGCGCGCAGCG
>CAYNOM010000456.1:0-5689 GCA_964398415.1 uncultured Polyangiales bacterium
TGATTGGGCCAGGTGAACAAGAAGCGCGGGTCGTAGGCGCGTCCCATCATGCCGTAGTTGCCCGCACCGTAGCTTGCGCCGATCATGATCGTGATGGCGGGCACGGTGCTGTTCGACACGGCATTGATCAGCTTGGCGCCATTCTTGATGATGCCCTCCTGCTCGTACTTCTTGCCGACCATGAAGCCGTTGATGTTCTGCAAGAACAAGAGCGGGATGTTGCTCTGGTTGCAGAGCTGGATGAACTGGGCGCCCTTGTTCGCCGACTCGGAGAAGATGACGCCGTTGTTGCCGAGGATGCCCACGGGGTAGCCGTGGATGTAGGCCCAACCGCAGATCAGCGTGGAGCCGTAGAGCGGCTTGAACTCGCTGAAGCGTGAGCCGTCGACGACGCGAGCTATCACCTCGCGCACGTCGAAAGGCACCTTGACGTCGGCGCTGGCGATGCCGAGCAGCTCATCGCTGTCGTAGCGCGGCGCCTCGGGTTCCTGCGCAGGCCCAGGCCCCTGCTTCTGCCAGTTGATGTGCGCCATGATCTCGCGACCCAAGCGAATCGCGTCGAGCTCGTCGTGGGCGAAGTAGTCAGACACACCGCTGACTTTGCTGTGCATCTCGGCGCCGCCGAGCTCTTCGTGATCGGTGTCTTCGCCGGTGGCCATCTTCACGAGCGGCGGCCCTGCCAGGTACACCTGGGCCTGCTCCTTCACCATCACGACGTAGTCGCTCATGCCCGGGATGTAGGCGCCGCCCGCGGTGGACGAGCCAAACACGAGGCACACGGTCGGTGCGCACTGCTCGCTGCGACGCGTGAGATCGCGAAAGCCGCGACCGCCCGGCACGAAGATCTTCGACTGGTTGGGCAGGTCGGCGCCGGCCGACTCGACCAGGTTGATGCTGGGAAGGCGGTTCTTCTCGGCGATGTCGCTCAGGCGCGCATTTTTCTGCACACCGAGCTCGCTCACCGCGCCGCCCTTCACCGTGGCCTCGCTGGCGGTGATCATGCACTCGACGCCGCTCACCACGCCCACGCCGCCGATGATGCCCGCGCCTGGCGTCTGGCCGCTCATGCCATTGGCCGCCAGGGCCCCGATCTCGAGGAAGTAGGAGTCGCGGTCGAGCAGCATCTCGACGCGCTGACGCGGCAGGAGCTTTCCGTGCTTCACGTGGCGACTGTTGTACTTCTCGCCGCCGCCGTCGTTGGCCTTGGCCAAGAGGTCACGTAGCCGCTCGAGTTGCTTCTCGAAGGCCTGCCGGTTTTGGTTGTACTGTTCACTGGCCGTGTCGGCCTTGCTGCGGATGACCGGGTACGCCTGCTTATCCATCGCATGCCCTCTCGCGTCGGCGCCTTCGCGTCGTAACCCTCGACGATCGCTAGGGCCTTCTGCCAGTAGGACGAATGGGTAGCACTCTGAATGGCCGTTCACAACGAAAAATGAATCGCCATTCAGCGAGATTGTAGTTCACAGACACACGCATTTTCGCGTAGAGACGAAATGAGTGTGGGCCAGCGAAAGCCGCCTTGCGGGGGCCCAGCCTGAACCCACCAACGCCCCCCATTCCGCCAGTGCGCTCAGGAGCCGGCTGATGAGCCGCTCTTCGGGCCCCATGGCACTCCATGGTGTTTCATGTCGATCGCTGCCCTGCCGACCCCCGACCCCCGCACCACCGCTTCGGTCAAGGAGCTGAGCGTCGCCGAGCCCTCGGACAACGACCTCGTCGAGCGCGCACAACGGGGAGACGGCTGGGCGGAGGAAGCCCTCTTCCGACGCCACGTGGGGCGCGTCGCGCAGGTGGCCACCCGCCTGTTGGGGCGCACGGCCGAGGCCGAGGACGTGATCCAAGACAGCTTCGTGATCGCGCTCGAGCAGCTGCCCAAGTTGCGGGAGGGCGCGGCCTTTCGCTCCTGGCTCTTGCGCATCGTGGTGCACCAGGCGCATCGCCGTTACCGCAAGCGTCGCATGCTCAATCGCCTCGGCTTCGTGTCGCACGACGACATCGACACCCTGAGCAGTCAGTGTCGCGAGGGCGTGGTTTCGGAGCACCGGGCCGAGCTCAGAAAGCTCGACTCGGTGTTGAACCAGCTGGGCCCGAAGGAGCGCTTCGCGTGGGTGCTGCGCTACGTCGAGGGCTATCAGCTCGATGAGGTGGCCCACGCCTGTGACATTTCCCTCGCCACGGCCAAGCGCTGGATTGGTAAGGCTGACGAGGGCGTGCGAAAGCATGTAAGAATCGAAGGTCCGGTCGATGTCTGAGCCACGAAAATCCGGGCTGCCTTTGCCCCTCCGAGATGTGCTCGAGCCCGCCCTCAACCGCGGCACGGAGGAGCGCCTTTGGCGCCGCATCCAAGAGCGCCGTGGTGTGGGTGCCCATTCGGAGCCGCCCAAGGCGGGCATGTACCTGCCGGCCAATCTCGGGACCCTGCTCGAGGGCGACAGCCTGATCAGCGAGCGCTCGCGGGTGTGGCGCGAGATCCGCGCCCGCCGGCACGAGAGTAAGAATCGTAGCGCGGGGCTCAAGGTCCCGGCGCTGAGCTTTGGCCTCGCCGCCGCGATGACCGCGGTGATGCTGTGGGCCGTGGGCCTGTCACCGAGCTGGTCTACGCGCACCCCAAGCGTCGCAGGCGCGCTGCTGACGACCGATGGAAAGCCCCTTCGCGGCGTCGAGGCCGGCCCGTCCCGCAAGCTCGTGGAGTTGGCTGACGCGTCCGAGATCCGCCTCGATCCGGGAGCGCGCCTCGAGCCGCTGTTGTCGACCGACTCACGCTTCGAGGTGTTGCTGCAGAAGGGCAGCGCCGAGTTCTCGGTCACGCCCGGGGGCCCGCGACGCTGGGTGGTCGAGACTGGCATCGCCACGGTCGAGGTCGTGGGCACGGTCTTCCGCGTCACTCGGACCAAAGATCGCGTGGACGTCTCCGTGTCGCGCGGCATCGTCCTCGTGCGCAGCGATGGTCTTACGGATCACGTGCAACGCCTGACTGCCGGCGAGTCCGTGTCGGTCAAGGCCCCTGCGCCCACGCGTGTGGACATCGGCGAGATCGTCATCGCGCAGGAGCCCGGCGTCGAGCCGATGGTCGAAGACCCGCCCGATCAACAGATCACGCTGGCAGAGGCGACGCTGGCCGCGGCGTCGAGCGCGCACAGCGCCCCCGCGACCCAAGGGCCCGCGCGCGAGCGGCCGGCGGCTCCGGCGTGGAGCAAGCACCTCGCCGAGGGCGAGTACGCCGCCGCCTACTCCGTGCTCGGCGAAAAGGGGCTCAGGCGCGAGATCGAGCGCGCGACGAGTGTGGAGCGCCTGCTCTCGCTCGCGGACGTGGCGCGTCTATCGGGACATCCGGTGGAAGCGATAGCCCCGCTCGAGCGCGTGCTTGCGGAGCATCGCAGCACGGCTCACGCTGCGCTGGCCGCGTTCACCCTGGGACGCGTGCACCTCGATCAGCTGCGAGACCCTGCGTCGGCCGCCCAAGCGTTCGAGCTAGCCATCTCTCTGCGCCCGCCCCATGCGCTGCTCGCAGACGCCCACACCCGCCTGGTCGAGGCCTACGCACGCGCGGGCAACGACAAGGGCGCAGCCCAGGCCGCGTCGCGCTACCGCACTCTCTTCCCCACGGCGAAAGAGCTACCCGATCCGGCGCGTTGGGCCCAACCTTGAGCCCCATGACAGCTGCGTTTCGTTCGACCCTGCTCGCGCTCGGGCTGTGGGCCATGGCGGCGGCCACGACGAGAGCCCAACAGATGCCCGCACTGCCCACGGGCGTGCGCCTCGTGCTTGCGCGCTGCGATAGCATCGTCGAGCGCAGGGGCCTCATCGAACAGCTGCGCATCGAGCTTCTGTCCACGGGAGTGGTCGAGATCGACTTGGTCGATCCGGAGACGGGTGAGTCCTCGCGCCGCCCCTCCAAGGCCGATCGGGTCGCCACCTTGCACGTGTACTTCCCGGAGTGCGACCGAGATTCGGGCATGGTCAACCTGCGCATCTCCGATCGCCTGACGGCGAAGTACATGGAGCGCTCACTCGTGGTGAGCGACGTGTCTCGCGCAGCGCGTCCGCGCACGGTGGCCCTCGCGATCGTCGAGCTGCTCCGGGCGAGCTGGCTCGAGCTCGTGCTGCAGCCCCCGGAAGAGAAGGACGAGCGAGCGTCGAAAGACGTACGACAACGCTTGGTGAGCCACCTCAAGCTGAGAGCTGAGGACGACGACGGGCGCCGCAAGTCACCCGCCCAGCAAGCGCGCGAGATCGACGAGGAGCGCAGAGCTCAGGAAGAGGCGGCGCACGACGAGCGCTGGCAACGCAAGCGCCTCGAGTGGGTGGCCTCGAGCCGCCTGTTTCCGAAGGGCGACAGCGGCGATCTGTCGACCACAGTGAGCCTGTCGATCGCGATGAATCGACGCCTGCGTCTGCACGTGGGAGGCATCGCGGCAGGCGGAGGTGCGCACGACGAGAGCCTCGACGTGCACAGCTTCGAGGCCGCGGGACGCGTCGGCCTCGGTGTCTCCGGAGGTAGCGACGTCGAGATCGAGCTGTTGCCCACCGTGGAAGTGGGCTTTGCGCGCATGAGTGGCCCGAGCGAGACAGACTTCCGGCGCGTGCTCGTGATCGGCACGGTGCACTCGACGGCGCGCACCGCGGTGGCCAAGGGCGTCGACGCGCTGATCGGCGTGCAAGCAGGCTACGTGCTGAGTGGCGTCGAGCTGAAGGACCCAGACGGCAACAAGCTCGGCGGGATCGTAGGTTCCGTGATCGGGGTGACGGCTGGACTTGCTGGCATTCTCTGAGCGTGTGAACACGACCACGCAACAGAGCATTTGCGTTGCGCCCACACGACGCGATTTCCGATGATGGTTTCAGACGCTGGAACGCGCGAGCCGGGGGGAGGGAGGTCGCTTGGGTTCGTTCGCCGGTGTTTGCGACGAGGCCGAACACCTCGCGCTCCTCTTTTGTGCACAGCGCAACAAAAACCTGATTGCACGACGACGCGAGCTTCGGCCCGCGAAACAGGTACACCTGAGGCTCGTGGTTCGATCCACGGCCTTCGAGCCGGCGGCGATAGAGGGCCGCCGGCCCTTTTAATTCTGGCGCGCCGATTACGCCGGACGCTGCAGCACCGGCATCACTTCGCGCGCGAACAGACCCATGTTCGCTTCCGCCTGCTCGTGGGGCATGCCCCCGTAGGCGAAGACCGCGTTGAAGCCCGTGCAACCGATGCGACGCTGGATGTCTCGCGCCTTTTCGATGCACTGCTCGGGTGTGCCCCAGACTTGCGCGTCCGTGAACGCAAGCGCGGCCTTGTCGTTGCCCGTCTTCGCCAGGTTGTCGCGAATACGCTTGTAGTAGTCGTAGCCGCGCGCATTCGCGAGCTCGTCGGAATCGAAGCGATAGTGTTCGATCGTCGACTTGTAGTAGTGGCCCGCATAGCGGTAGGCCATCTCCCTCGCGCGCTCGCCATCGGCGTCGCAGTAAACCCATGCCGCCGCGATGGGCGAAGGCGGCACGGCTGCGTGCAGCTCGCGATAGACCTGCGCGTAGTCGCTGAGCTCGTCAGCCACCTGCGCCCAGGGCTTCTGGGGGATGACCATGATGCCGAGCCCGAGCTTCGCCATGATGGGCGCAGCCTCGGGCGAAAGCGTGCCTGCAAAGGCGCGACCGCGAAAGCTCGCAAAGGGGCCCGGCCGAAGCTCGCGACGCGCCTGCT
>CAYNOM010000457.1:0-5684 GCA_964398415.1 uncultured Polyangiales bacterium
CGCAGCCTGAGCCAGAGACGACTGCGCCGGAGACGCCTCCACCTGCGGCGCTCCGTGCGACCGAGACGATGGTCGAAACCCCGGCCGATCTCGAGACGAGAGTCGCAAAAGCGCTGCGTGCCGCTCGAGATCGCGCAGAGGTCGCGGTCGGCATGTACCAGGCGGCAGCATCCAAGTACGGCGAGACACACTCGGCGCTCGCGCCGCTCAAGCAGGTGCTGGTGGCCCGCTCGGAGCAACGTGCCCGCGAGTTGATCGACGCGGGGCGTTGCGTTCAGGCCCAGGCGCTGTATCGTGCGATGCGCGCGGCCAGGCTGGCGCCTCCCGCGGGTCCCTTCGGCGAAAGCTGCGCGGTGCCTTGAGGGCTGCGAGCACGCCGGTCCAGTTCGATACATACACCCACATTTGCACACATCTGCACGCGTTTTCGCTTGCCTCGGGCGCGACCCCAGGGGAAATTGAAACCACTTGTGACGGCCGTGTGGCGAGTGGTCATCGAAAGTGATGTTGTTGATGGTCGCGAGTCTCAGATGCTTGTCAGCCCTGGTGCTGATTCTCCCCGGGCCGCTTGCCGGGACACGAACTTCGGAACGTAGACCGCAGGCGGTAATCTGAAGCCCAAGGGCGCATCACGGCAAACCAGCGAGTGATTGGCGATGCCACTACGCACAGAATCCAATCCGCCTCATACGCGGACGCGCACTCAACCGACCCCCGAGGCTCCAATCGGAGCGCGCATGTCGTGGGAGCAGATCCGATGTACCGATCTCTTCCGCGGGCGCTGGGTCGCCCTCGACGCGTGTCGCTACGACGAGGTGACGGGACGCGCGACCGAGGGTGAGGTGGTCGACGTCGACGACGACCTGGCCGAGCTCTGCCAGCGCGTGCGCTCCTCGCAGCGCCGTCACTGCGCCATCGTGTTCTGCGACTACGACTCCTGACGCAACGCGGTGGAAGCGCCCCGGGCCCGTATCTCGGGCGCGTAAAGCGCCGCACAGAACATCAGCACCAGCTTTTCCGCCGAGAGGTGGGCCGGCCGCGTGAGCTGGTGTCGTTCGCACAACCGGCGCGCGAGCTCCTCGAACAGCTCGGCGCGCACGTGTAGCGGGAGCTCATCCCGAAACTGGCTCAGTGCCAGGGCTGCATCTCGCTCGGCCGGCGTCGCGCGACGGGCCGCCTCGCGCAGCTCTGCGCTGAGCGCGCTTTCGGTGAGAGCAGCTTGGGAGCGGCGTGGCGCGAGCTTTGCCCTTTGCTCACGCACCACGAGAGTCGCGGCCGCGATGTCGCCGAGTCTGCGGCCGTGAGGATCGATGAGCGCGCTCAGGCCGCCCACCAAATACAGCCCAGGCAGGAGATCGACGACGCGCAGCAGATTGCGCACGATCGCCTGGTAGAGTGTCAGCTTCAGCCCGCCGCGATCGATGGTGCGAAGCCCGAGGACCCACTTGCCGAGCGTCAGCCCGGAGAAGCGCCACTCCGCGAGGGCGCCGTACCACCACTGCACGAGAAACACCGCGATCATGAGCAGTGCGCTGGCGAGCCGCCCGAAGACGAGGCCCGCGACCGACATGGCGACGGCGGCGAGCTGGATGGCGAAAGCCATCACGACGACGTCGATCGCCCAGGCCAGCGCGCGTGACGCGAGGCCGGCACGCTCGAAGCTGAAGAGCACGTTCTCCGGCGTGCGGATTTCGTACACTTCGGATCTCATCTCGAACTTGTAACACGCGCCATGTCTGAGACCGCGACCCAGTCCGCCCTGGCTTCGTCCGACCGCAGTCGGGGCGCTGACGCCTTCGTGACGCGGCGGGGGGCCGACTGGCGCAAGCTGGAGCAGCTGCTCGACGTGATCGATGCGCAGGGGCCACGCGGCCTTTCGATGGGCGACGCCGCCGCGCTGGGAAAGCTATATCGGGCGGCCTGCTCGGACCTGCTGACCGCCCAACGCGAGCTCGAGGAGGCCGTGCTTGCGGACTATCTCAATGCGCTCGTGGCCCGTGCCTACGCGCGCGTCTATGCCGGCAGCCGGCGCACACGTATCGGCATCGTCGCGCTGTTTCTGCACGAGTTCCCGACACTCGTGCGCGCGGAGCGTCGTCTCGTCGCGCTCGCGTCGGCGCTCTTGTTGGCGGGGGCCCTCTTCGGCGCATGGGTGGTGATGGCCGATCCCAGCGCGATGGGGCTCGTGATCCCCGACATGCATCAACTGCGTACGCCCGAGGAGCGCGTGCGCGATGAGGCGATTCACGGTCCGGGCGGGGCTTCCGCTGCAGCGGCGTTCTCGAGCTTTCTGTTCACCCACAACATCCAGGTGACGTTTCTCGTGTTCGCGCTCGGCATGACCTTCGGCGTCGGCACCGCGACGGTGTTGTTCTTCAATGGCGTGCCGCTCGGAGCGCTTGCGGCCCAATATCACGCGAGTGGTCAGGGTCTGTTCTTCTGGGCTTGGATCCTGCCGCACGGCGTGGTCGAGCTCACGGTGGTGATCATTGCGGGCGCTGCGGGCTTCGTGTTGGCCCGGGGTCTCGTGCGACCCGGTGAAAAGAGCCGTGGCGTTGCGCTCGCGCTCGAAGCAAGCCGTGCGGTGCGTCTGGTGCTCGGTGGCATGCCGCTGCTCGTGCTCGCGGGCCTCATCGAAGGCACCATCAGTCAGATGCACGAGCCCGTGATGCCCTACGCGTTCAAGCTGACGTTCGCGGCGCTGCTCTTCGCCGTGACGCTGGCTTATCTCTCGCGCGGCGGGATGGAGCGAAAGCGCAAGCGGTTGAGCTCGAGCAAGATGACGTAGGCTTCCAGCGCTTGCGTCTCTTGGATCTCGGCTCCGAGCCGTGCCTCTTGCACCAACGCGCGAAACGCGCGCCAGCGCTCGCCCGGCAAACCGAGGCACATGGCGATAATTGCGGGGCGCCGCTCTTCCTGCTCGAGCGCGCTCTCGACCGCCGCATCCGCGAGTAGCTCCGCCGCGAGCGCATCACAGCGCAGGATCGCCGAGCGCAGATCGCCGGCGACGAGATCGGCCTCGAGCTCGATCACCTGCGAGGCTTGATCCTCCGGAAACAGCACGGCCCAGCTGGGGCCTGCACCCGGCGACACGGCCGGTGCGTCGGTCGAGGCAGAAAAACGCGGCACGCGCACGGGCTCGGAGTTCTGCTTGCGGCCCTGCGCCATGGAAGGTCGCAGCGGTGCGCCCGTGGTGGGGGCCCGCCCAGCGCCCTCCGCCGGAACGGGACTCGTGGGGCGTGTCGTGACCGGAGCGCTCGGGCCCGGACCCGGTGCAGGGGTCGCGCGATAGGGCGGCGTCAGGCCCTGCAGCGCGCGCAGGGTCGGGTCGACGGGCGCGTCGCGCCAGAGCTCTTCGCTGGCACGGGAGAGCGACTCACCCAGGCCGTCGCGAGAGGCCTCGAACCGGGGCGAGCCCGTCTCCGAGGTGGGCGGCTCGAGGCCGAACACGGCGCGCTTCTCGAGGTCGATCAGCACGAGTCGGACCAGCTCATCGAGGGGCTCGAGCACGACTTGCCCGCGCGCCGCGGTGCTTTCGAACGAGGGCGCACGATGGGCGTTGAGCGTCGCGTCGAGATCGGCGATGGAGAGCACGCCCGGCAGATCGCGCTTGTTGTACTGCATCACGTGCGGCACGCGCGAAAGCGAACGATCTTGCTCGTTGAGGTTGGCCTCGAGATTTTGCAGGCTCTCGACGTTGGCGTCCTGTCGCTCACGCTGACTGTCTGCCACGAACACGACACCATCGGCGCCCGTGAGCACAAGCTTGCGCGTGGCGTTGAAGTACACCTGACCGGGGACCGTGAACAGCTGCAGACGGACGGGGTAGCCGTGCACGGGCCCCACGCGCAGGGGCATGAAATCGAAGTACAGCGTGCGATCGACCGGCGTGGCCAGCGACACGATTTTGCCGCGTGTTTCTGCGGGAGATGCCGCGTGCACCTTCTGAAGCGTCGTCGTCTTACCGCCCAATCCTGGCCCGTAATAAACGAGCTTGATCAGGACCTCACGAGTGAGCGGATTGACCTGCGCCACGGCTTGCGATCGTATCACGTGCCGCGCGCGAAATAGACAATCGTGCCGAGCCAGCACCCTTTCACGCCACAGCACGCACACGTCGCACGTTCAGGGGGATTGAACATGCGGGCATCGTTCGTTTATCGTCCGCGCCGGAGGTCGAAACAGATGCCCGCTCGTTTCGCTGTATGGATGCTGTCTTCGTTGCTGTTCATGTGTGCCTGTGGGGGCGCGATGGGGCGTTCGAGCACCAAGGCGGGTCCCATGCCCCCGGGCGGCTCGTTCACCGGCGTGTGGTTCTCTCCCCAGTACGGCGAGATGCACCTCGTGCAGAACGGCGCCACGGTGTTTGGTCGCTTCGAGCGTGACGAGCGCAGCGGTCGCATTCAGGGCAGCGTCACCGGCGACGTGATGCGCTTCGAGTGGACCGAATCCCGCGAGTTGATCGTGGGGCGCCCGACGATGACCAAGGGGCGCGGCTACTTTCGCATCATGCGCGACGAGGCGGAGGACACCTGGAAGGTGATGGGCGAGTGGGGCCACGACGACGACGAGTCCGGCGGTGGCCCTTGGAACGCCGTGAAATCGAAGACGCGCCAGCCCGAGGTGGGCTCCGGTCAGTCGACCGGTGATGAAGAAGCCGTCGAAGGCGGCTCGTCTGCTGGCGACGAAGCGGCAAGCGACCCCGAAGCAGGCGAGCTCAACGACCTCTGAGCTCTGCGAGCTCGAGGGCGTACGTCAGCACGCGCTCACCCCGTTCCGTCAGCTCGATCAGCGTGCGTAGGGCCACGACGGGCTCCGCCAAAGCGCCGAGGCCTGAGAGCAGCGTCTCGATGGGAGCAGGCGGGGTGACGCGCAAGCGTGGCGGAGTCAGCACCGACGCGTCGCGCTCGGCACGAATGCCCCGCTGAAGCAGCAGCTCGTCGAGGGCGGCGCGCGCTTCGTGATAGCCGCCGAGCTGGTCGACGAGGCCTTGGGTCTTGGCCTGGGAGCCGATCCATACCCTGCCGCCGGCGACCCGACGCACCTCGGCGACTGAAATGCGTCTTCCGGTGGCGACCGCATCGAGGAACCGCTCGTAGAAGCGCTGCGCTTCTTGCGAGAGCGCATCTTGTTCGGGTTCGGTCGGGGCGCGCGAGAGATCGAAGAGATCCGCGTGGGGCATCTCCTTCACGACCTCGCGGTGCAGACCGAGCCGCTCGAACAGGCGTGCTGCCACGGGCCTCACGCTGATCACGCCGATGGAGCCCGTGATGGTGCTGGCGCCTGCGACGATGTGCGGCGCGGCAGCCGCGAGGTAGTAGCCCCCACTCGCCGCCACATCTCCCAGCCATGCCACCACGGGCTTCTTGCCCGCAAGGCGACCGAGCTCGCGATACAGCAGATCGCTGTCGAGCGCAGAGCCCCCGGGCGAGTTGAGGTACACGATGACGCCAGCGACATCGTCACGGTGCGCGAGCTCGCGCACCACGGCCGTGGTGCTGCGTGGGTCGATGCCGGTTCCCGCACCCCGTTGACCTATCACGCCCTCGAGGCGCAACACGATCACCCGTGGCCTGTCGGCGAGGGGCAGAAGCAGGCGGCGTGGACGCAAGCGGCGATAGCGCGACGCGCGCGTGGGGCGCCGTCCCTTCTCGAGACCCAGCCGGGCATACACCTCGTCCTCG
>CAYNOM010000458.1:0-5683 GCA_964398415.1 uncultured Polyangiales bacterium
TGCGTCGATCGCAGAGGGTGAGCGACTGTGGCGCGAGGCAAACCTGTGGAGCCACTATCTGCCCGGTGGCCGACAGGGATTCTGGTACAGTAAGGGTCTTCCCGCGCGCAAGCCCATGCGCGCCAAGTGCGCCGACTGCCACACCCAGGACGGTCGGGATCTGGAGATCTTCGCGTACTCCAACCACTCGATCATCGAGCGCGCCAAGTTTCACGGGCTGAGCCAACGTGAGGGTGAGCTCATCGCCTCCTACATACGCTCGCTCTCTGTCGCGCACGACGACGTCGGCCGTCCCGGCCGTCCCTGGAATCCGCCCTTCCAGCCGGGGCCCGACGTGGCGAAACGACCGGTGTGGCAGTGGGCCGCTGGAGCGGGGCTCGACGCGGTGCTCGAGACCGACGCCCAGATGCTGCCCGACATGTTTGGGGCGAGCCCCACGCAAGAAAGCGTCAATGCGTACTTCGATTCCGACCAGATGTGGGACACGTCGACGCAGCGAGTCTCGATTCAGCTTCCAGACTGGAAGCGCTGGCTTCCGCTGATCCACCCGCTCGATGCGTTCGAACGAAACGGCTGGATCGATGGAAGCATCCAGTACCACCCGATCAGGGCCTACGAAGGGCTGCGCGCTTACTTCTCTGCGCGCCAGTTTCCCTATGGGGGCCTCTGGGGGATCACGAACGCGATCCGGGTCTTCTACAAGAACTATCGACTCTTTTTCGAGCAGGGCGGCAGCCAAACAAGGCACTGGCGCACGCGGGATGGCGATGCGGTGACCAAGGGCCTGCAGCCCGGCGTGCCCGTCGAATTCGCCAAGACCAGCGTCGCGCGCCTCATGGCCGTCAAGTTCTTCGAGGTGCACCACGAATTCGAGCTGCAGGACAAGGCACCGAGGCTGATCAGCGAGGTGGACCAACCGCGTGAGCGTCAGTGGCTCGGCAAGCAGACCCAGGTCTTCGAGGTGCCGCCCCATCTCACGGCATGTGAGACCAACATCGAGTGCCTCGCGTTCCTGGGCCAAGCCGAGAAGGTGGGGATCTACGAGTCGACCGCTTGGTACCAGCTCCAGCAAGTCATCAACCCAGGCATTGGCATGATCAATGAGACGACGCCTGTGGACTACAACTACGTTCCGCGCTTCATCCTGCTCTCGAGCGTGCGCTCGGGGATCAAGGAGCCGCTGCGGTTCTACTACTCGTCCAACGTGATGTACCAGACTCGCACCTGGAGCGGCGCCACGACCCCGAACAACGCTCTGGGGTTCAGCATCCGCGTGATGGGACCTTGGCTCTTCTACGGGGCCGACGAGAGCAACTCCCATCATGGACTGGGCATCGGCACCATGCCCAAGCTCCTCGACAGCGTCAAATCAGGCCTCACGCGCTGGGTCGTGGAAGCGCAGCTGCGCCAGTTCGTGCAAGCGGTGAATCGTCCGGAAAATGATCTTTCCGACTGGATTCGTCAGGGCTCGCCTGGCGCAACGAACGATTGCGCGCTGGAGCCTGCGAGCATCTCTACGTCCGCGATGCCCCGTCTGTCTGAGCCCTTCAAGCCCGCCTCTCGCAGCTACGCCCAGAAGATCTACTGGACGCTGCCGAAGTTCGTCGAGCTCGGCGTCGACTGCGCGGTGGTCCGCGACGTCGCCGACTGGGCCAAGCGGGCGTGGCCCAACGTGAACTGGAGCTCTGCCCTCGGTCGCTGCCGTTAGCCCCCAGACGGCTCGCGTGTACGATGAGCGACTTCATCCTGCGCTGGCGCACGCAGCCGTCGGCCTTGCCGCGGCAGCTCGAGCTGCGCCGTGTCCTCCTCCTCGCGTCGCGCACCTGCTCCAGGTCTTCTGTTCGCTGCGCTGGTTCTAGGCCTCTTCGTCGTGCGCCGCCGCTCTTCGCGCTGAGCGCCCCATCGAGCAGCCGCCTGCAGAGCGGCAGCTGGTCGTCGCAAGAGGACAGTGTTCGGTGGTCGCTCCGGTGCTTACGTACGGCGCTCGGCGCGCTCCTTGACGCCCAGCAGCATCCTGCGATCCATCGCGAAGCCGATCGGCTCGATCGCCACGCCGTAGGCGAGCTTCGTCGCGAGGTCGTCGGAAGTCACGCTCCGGTAGCGGCTGATGAAGCGACAGCGCGCGTGGTCGAGCGGCTCCAGTAGGAACAGCCAGCTCGTCTCCACCCAGCCCTTGCCGGCCGTCTTCGCGGCGGGCTCGGCCTGCGCGAACGCGAGCCAGTAGCGACCGCGCGCTACCTCGACGATCGGGAGCGGCGGCATCTCGGGGTGGAGCTTCAGCCCGTCGCCGACCTTCACCTCCCACTCGGGATGCACGCGCTCGGCGTTTTTCACCTCGCAGCCCGCGATGTTCTCCAGCCACTGGTAGCTGTAGAATCCGCCCTTGTCGGCGCCAATCTGGGCGATCCACGGCCATACCTCTTCCGCTTTCGCCGCGATCTCGATGCCGTGCGTCCACAGCGAGCTCGGTGAGGGCACGCGGTGGTCGCCGGGGTAGCGCCGCGCCGCGGTGGCCTCGTCGACGCCCCAACGGCGCTGGCCGCTGCGGAGGAACGGCGTGAGCATCGCCGCGACCATGATCGAGGCGCCGCCGAGCCCCTCTGCGACGTCGCGCCAGCCGTCTCGCGCCTTGCCCTCGACGCGGCGCTTCAGGTTGAAGAGCTGCGCCGTCTCCATCAGTCCATGCACGGGCGTGATCCACGTGGCGTGCAGGCGGTGGTCCTCCGAAAACGCGGCGCGTGCTCGGACGTGCAGGCGCGTGTGGCTCCCGTCGAGCGGCTCGAGCGCGAAGGCCCAGGTCACTTGCCAGAAGTGCGCAGGCCGCGGCGACATGAACGGGAGCTGCGCCTTCGCCGAGGGATCGAAGAGCCCACCGAGGACGAGCGCGCGATGGGGCTCGATCGAGAGCACCTCGAAGCCGTCCTTCCCCCCTGGCGTCGCTGGAATCACCTGACCGACTTCGAGCGATTGGAGCTCGGGGTGGATCTCGCGAGCGCTCGGCACGCCCGCGTTGTCGAGCGCGTCGAGCGAATAGAAGCCTGCCCTGCCGCCGCCCATCTGCACCAGCCACGGCCAGACGTGTTCGGGAGGCGCGTCGATGGTGATGCCGTGCGTCAACGTGCCCGCGGCGTCAGGCAACAGCGCATCGCCGGGCAGTGGTCGATCGTCCTCGCGACTCTCCGGCCGCCCATGCTCGCGCGCCAGCGCGGCAAACAGCGTGCGTCGGATGAAGTGGGAGCCTGGCCCAATCACGCGCCAGTAGTGTTCGAAGCGCTTCCACGATGCGTCGTCGGTCGCATCGACCCGCACCTCGATCTCGACCTTACTGTCTCGCTCGCCCCACGGCAGCACGCGGAGCGCCCAGGCGACCTTCACCCAGCCCGCCTCGGCAAAGGCGGCGTATGCGGCGGCATCCGCCACGTGCACGAAAGGGATGTCGAGCTGCCACACCTTACCGATCGCGCCGACGACCACTTCGCTCGACTCCTCGACGAGGATGCGAAAGCCCGGGTGCTCGGGGCTCGAGACGATCGCATCCAGGCGCAGCTCGATCTTCTCCACCGTGCCACTGAAGCGCGACGGCAAGGTGCGCAGCGCGAACAGCGCCTTCACTAGAGGCGAGCGCGCGAGGTCCTCGTGGCGAACGAGCTGCCACGCCTCTTCTGGCGGAATCGCGAGCTCCACCGACGAGAGCTCCAGCTTGCGCGGGGTGGGAAGGACCAAATCGAGCGCGGTCATGGCCGGCGAGACTACCACGCGAGCGCGTAGAAGAGGCGATCGTCCGGAGCGGGGAAGTTCACGGCGAAGCGCCGACACCGAGACGCATTCGAGTCAGTGTTGGATCGCGAAATCACCTGTGTTCTCCAGACCACGCGAGGCTTCGACAGCCCGCGCAAGCCGGACGGCGAGTCGCAATGGAACCGCGGCGCTTGATCGACTCGCGCACCTCCCCTATCAACGCCGGTCCATGGACGTGACCTCCAACATCGACGCGAACGATCTGCCACCCGCTCCTCCCGCCGTGGAGCCCGCGGAACCCATCGAGGACAGCGCGCAGGCGCCCGAAGAGGCGGTTGCCCCGCGACGCGAGGCCGCTTCGCCCGAGCAGGAACGCAAGCGGATCGAGGAGCAGATCCTCACCCTGCGGCGTCGCGAAGCCGAGCTGAGACGCGAGCTCGCGATCACCGACCATCCCGCGCTCGCGGACGCGATCCGGCTGCTCGAGGGCAAGGCCTTCGCCGTGACGCGGGTGGAAGAACGCATGGCGCAGGGGCTCTCGAAGTCCGAAGAGCGCCGCCTCGGAACGCTGGAAAAGAAGCTCGCCGGACTCTACGAAAAGCGAGCCGAGCTCGAGGCGCAGATCCAGGAGCTCGAAGCCGAGACCCGCTCTCTGGGCGCGGATCGTACGCGCGCCTTCGAGCTCGAGCGCGAAGAAGCCCTGCGCGAGCTCGTGGCGATCCTCGGCCAGCACGGCCCAGAGCTGTCTCGTGCCTCGCTCGAAGCGACGGCGCTGGTACCCGAGATCGCGCGCTGGCTCCCAGAGCTCGAGAGGTTGGCGCAAGCGATGGTCGCGCGCACGACGGCCTAGCTCCTCCGCCCGGCTACGACTTCGTCACCAGCTTGCTCTTCACCACCGCGCACATCTCAGGCGCGACGCCGTGCAAGGGAGCGTGTTCGAGGAAGAGCTCGTAGCGAGCGCAGAGTTCGTCGGTCCACGGCGCATCGGCCAGTTGCTCGAACAAGGACAGCGCAGCCGCATGGACCGGATCGCGACCGAGGGCCAGACGACACAGCTCGCGGGCGTGCGCGTCCGTGCATCCCTTGGCGATGCGGAAGGACAGCTCCGCCAAGTCATGGTCCGGGAGGCCATCGGCGTTCGCGCAGTCCTCGAGCGCCCCGATGACCTCTTCGACTTGGCCCTCGCCGAGCAGTGCAGCGCACACCTTGAGGAGCGCGACCCTGTCGTTCGGGCGCGAGACAAAGTCCCGAGTCAGCTCGGCCAGCGATCTCTCGACGGTCGACAGGAGGTCAGCATCCTCGGAGATGAGAGTTGGCGAGAGCCCCCTCCTCGAGGGCGAAAGCAAGGAAGCCGAGGAAGTAAGGTTGGAGGGGGCCTGCGAACCGTATTCAAGCGTCGAGACTAAGTGATGGGCACCGTCTGGGAGCCGGGATGGGGAGAGACCCGGGTCGACCTCGCGATGATCCCAAAGCAGTCGAAGCGACCCAAGTGACGGGACCGACGTGGTGCCGTTTTCAATCGAGCCAACCGAGTTTCCTGGAGAGCCTGACGTGTCCGGCGCGGCGCGCACCAGCGTCGTTCCTTCGCCCATGTGTTCGGCTGTTGATGCAGAGGCCGCATCGAGGGCGCGGAGAGCCACCGCTACGCCGGATCTGGGGGAGTCGAACGATGTCATCATACAGCCTCGCGATGGGGGGGTCGCTTCTGCTGATTGCATGGTCGTTCGAGCCGGTTGCGATCACTTTTTCGTACGGCCTGCGATCGCCCTCCGACGCACGCCGCTGCCTGCTGCGCATCACATGCAGCAGCCCTGCGCGCGGATCACCACGACAAACGGGGTGCTGCCCGCCGGCACCAGCCGTCGCAGCGTCGCTTCGACCTCGGCACGGGCGAGCGCCCCGTGCTCCTGGCCTCCGGGTGAAGCACCTTGCCGCAGGTGGCTGC
>CAYNOM010000459.1:0-5682 GCA_964398415.1 uncultured Polyangiales bacterium
CTTGCCGCCGCGTAGGTTTCGGCCAGCCCGAGCAGCGTGTAGCGTCGATACACGAGGCGGCTCGGCGCATCGATGGCGACGTTGGCCCTCGGGAGATCGATCACCGGGCACACGGTCGCCACGGCCGTGAGTCGCGTGTCGCCGGATTCCTGCGCAAACTTCAGCGCCGCATTGCCCCCGAGCGAGTAAGCGATGAGCCAGATGCGGCGATATCCTGCGAGGGTCGGATCAGCGAGCACGGCGTGTAGATCGGCCGTCTGCCCGGCGTGATAGAAATCTTCGCCGGCGAGGTCTGAGCCGCGCCAGGCGAGCCTGAGGGCGCTCACGCCGTGGCGGACGAGGCTTTGAGCCATGCGCACGCAGTAGTCGGCGTCGGGCGTGCCGCCGCAGCCGTGGAGCACCACCGCAAGGGTGTCGGCCCCCGGCACCGCGCTCAGCTTACCCGACAGCACGATCTCGCCCGTGGGCTCACGCAGGGTCGTGGTGTAACGCGTGAACGGCGGCGCCTTCGGCTCACCGCGCAGCATCGTGCCGAGACGCGGGGCGATGGTCCAAACGTGACCGCGGGCGGAAGAGAGCATCGAGAAAGACTCGTACGCCTCGCTTTCGAGAGCAAGCGTGTCTAGACGGGTTCTTCGGCTAGCGGGGAAACTGCTTGGCGAGCGCGCGCGGATCGGTGGGCCTCTCGATGTAGCGCTCGCGCCGCTTCAAGCGGCCGACCACGCAAGCACCGAGCAGGGTGCGCGCGCGCGTGTTGCGGTCGGGTAGTGGCTTCAGATGTATGCCGGTGCCCGGCTCGGCGTCGCCCTCGAAGGCCAGCGTAGGCCTAGGCCTTCTGGGTCGAAACTCGCGTTCGAGGCTCGCCTCCTGCCAGTCGTCGTCGATCAAGAGCTCGACGAGACCGAGCTCGACCAGCCGGCGCACGCGCTCCATGGCCTCGACAAAGGCGCAAGGCGCCTGCTCTGCAAGCTCGACGAGGCCCAAGGGCTCGCCGAGTCGCGTCCAGATGGCGACGTCGCAACCGTCCAGGGAGAGGCTGCCGAAATCGACCGAGGTGTGCAGGCGTCGTGCTCTCAAGGGTGACTCCGCAAGCGATCGTACCTGTAAACCCCCCTTGCGCGTCTATCGGGATTGATCACCAAACTGCGTTTTTTCCCTACGACAACGGCGCGAAATGGCGCACATCGTCCGTCTGTGCTCCCGAACGGGGGTGATGGCGGTTTGGACCGCAGGGCTGCTTGGTAGTAAGACGTCAGGGCAGTGCCCCAGCGTCTGTTCCACGACAAGCAGCTTCGGCTGATGCGCATGGAGCGAAAGCTCGTCGAAGCGCTGTACGATCACCCCGGGGCCGTCGATCGGCGCACCGAGCACGCCCTGCGCTACGCCCTGGGCCTTGCCCAGCTCACCGCATTTCAGCCGGGGGCAGCCGCGCTCGGCAGACGCAACGAGCGCCCCGACATCGAGATTCGCCACCCCGAGCTAGCTCAGTTCAGACATCTGTTGCTCGAGCATTACTCGCCGCTCTTGCTCCACACCCGCTCGAGCCTCAGGCGCCTGCAAAAAACGGTAGCGGCCTTCGGACGCATTCGGCGGCGTATGGCCGAGACGCGCCGCGCCATCCTCGAGGCCCACGTCAACGATTTCAGCGCCGTGGAGCTCGACCAGGAGATCGGGATCAAGACGCTGGTCAGCGTGGCTGGCGGAGGTGGAGGCTCGGGCTACGTCTACGTCGGCGCCTGGGAGGTGCTGCAGAACGCCGGCATCGTCCCCGGCTACGTGCTCGGCTCGTCGATCGGCGCGGTGCTCGGCTTGTTTCGCGCGCTCAAGCGCGACGCCGACTTCGACGACTACATGGCCTTCGCCAAGGGCCTCAAGATCGACGAGGTATTTCGCGTCGTCAGCGTGCGTGCACGCTACGGCCTGCCAGGCGTGCTCAGGCTGTTTCTGCACGAGGCCATCGGCTCGCGCTTCAAGCATCCGGACGGCTCGAACATGACGCTCGAGGATCTCGAGATCCCCTTCGAGTGCATCGTGGCCGGCGTGCGCCGCGGCGCCTTGCGCGAGACGCCGGACGAGTACGCCCGTTCCCATCACCTGCCCGAAGACCGACGACCGGGCCCGCTCGAGCTGCGCGCGCAGCTCGCTTCGCAGATCGTACGCATGGTGGGCTTCTTCAACCCCATGATGGTGCGCGAGATCGTGATCGGCGCCGATGCGCTGACGCGGCGCTTCGACTGCGTCGATGCCGCGGGCTTCTCGGCCGCCATCCCCGGGGTCTTGCACTACGACGTGACGCGTCCGGACGCCGCCATGCACTGGGTGCTCACCGAGCTCATGCAGCAGGAGGAAGTCGTGGCCTTGGTGGATGGTGGCGTCGCCAACAACGTGCCCGCCAACACCGCCTTCAGGCGCGTGCAGGAGGGCATCATCGGCACGCGCAACTGCTTCTACCTCGGGTTCGATTCGCTGCATCCCCAGCGCACCTTAGGCCATCTTTGGCTGCGCCCCATCGAGCACATCCTTTCGCTGCAGGTGGCCCTCAACGAGCGCTACATGCATCGGCACGTGCGCTTCGAACCGACCCTCTCGCCCATCCACGTGCTGCCGAAAAAGCGCGAGCTCGACCAGGCCATGCGCTGGGGCAGGGCCCAGATGGGGGCGGAGCTGCCGCTCGTGCAGAAGTACCTCGAGCCCGTGCGCTGGATCGAGAGCTAGCGGGATCTGCTATCGTCCCGGCCGCCGTGCGCGCCACCGCCCTTCGGATCTTTCGCACCCTGCTCGTCGCCTTTGCGGCCTACGTGGCCATCGCCTGGTCGCGACAGGGCGGAGTGCCTTGGCTCGGCTACACGCTCGCCGTGGCGGTGCTCAGCGTCTGGCTAGGCAGCTTCCTCTTGGGCCTCAAGAAACAGCGCACGCTCACGCGCGAGGCGCGCTGGGAAGAGGCCATCTACGAGCCCAAGCAGCGCGGGCGCGCGATCCGCGAGGTACGCAAGGCCGTCAAGGCGCTCGAACCCCTGAAGCAGAAGGAGCGCACAGAGCACGCGCGGCTCTCGATCATGCTCGCCGAATTGCTCGACGCAGAGAGCGACTACACGGCCGCCATGGCCGCGATCGATCGGGTGCAGCTCGAGGCTCTGCCCGCGATCGATGCGGGTCTGGTGCGTCACACGCGCGCGGTCACCCACCTGCGCGGCGACGACCCAGAAGGCGCGCGTAAGGCGGTGGAAGGGCGCGCACCGAGCGGAGACACGGAGCTCGATCAGCGCCTGAGCCTGCTCGAAGCCTACGCCATGATCGAGCTCGGCGACATCGCGACGGGTCAGGCCAAGGCGGCCAGCATCGAGACCACCCCCGGCATCGACGAGAGCGTGCTGGTCGAGGCGCGAGTCGTGCGCGCTGCGGCGCTCGATGCGGGCGGACGCCGCGAGGAGGCCCTCGTCGTGCTGGCAGCCCTGGGTCGCGACGCCCTTTCGCCCCTGTCTCAGCTGGGGCAGCCGCGGGTGCGGGCGCTGTCCAAGTTGGTGCTCGATGGCTCCGCTGCCTGAGCGCGACACGCAGTGGCGACTGCGGCGCGCCACGGGCGCGGACGTGCAGGGCATCGTAGCCCTGGTCGAGAGCGCCTACCGCGGCGAGGCGAGCCGCGCGGGCTGGACCACCGAGGCCGACCTGCTCGACGGCCAGCGCACCGATGCGCGCGAGATCCACGAACAGCTGGCCGATGCCAGGGCCCGCTTCGTGCTCGCCGAGTCGGCCGCGCGACTCGTGGGTTCGGTGCTGCTGCGAGAAGACCACGACGCGCTGTACCTCGGCATGCTCGCCGTACACCCGACCCTGCAGGGACAGGGTTTGGGCAAGCGGCTGCTCGAGGCCGCCGACGCGTGCGCGAGAGAGCTCGAGAAGCCCTGCGTGCGCATGACCGTGATCCGCCTGCGCCACACGCTGATCGCCTGGTACGAGCGTCACGGCTATCGCCGCACCGGCCAGCGCGAGCCCTTTCCCTACGGCGATGAGCGCTTTGGGAAGCCGCGACGCGCCGATCTCGTGTTCGAGGTGCTCGAGAAGCAGCTATGAACACTGCGCCAAGGCGCAAGAGCCGTCGCAAAATGAGCTCAGAGCCAGCGCGCCCGCAGGCCCAAACCGAGGAATACTTTGCTCGTATTTCGCAGGTTTGGGCCGAGGACGAAAGCGGCTATGAGCCGTTTTGCGGCGGCTCTTCAGCTCGCGCGGATGGCGTTGACGACCCACTCGCCCACCGCGCGCGTGCCGAGCTTGCCCCCCACGTCCGGCGTACACGCGCGTTCGTCGATGGCGCGCGTGACGAGCGACGTCAGCAGCTCTTCGTCCTCGGGATGGCCGAGGTGCGCGAGCAGCATGCCCACGGTCAGCACCGTCGCGAGCGGATTGGCGAGGTCTTTGCCGGCTAGGGGCGGGGCGCTGCCGTGCACCGGCTCGAACAACCCGGGCACCTTCTTCTCGCCCACCCGCGTGGGGCGCACGTTGGCACTGCCCGCCATGCCGAGCCCGCCCTGGAGCGCCGCGCCGAGGTCTGTGACGATGTCGCCGAACAGATTGTTGGTGACGATCACTTGGAACTGCGAGGGATCTTGGATCAGGTACAAACACAGGGCATCGACGTAAACGTGCTTGGCCTCGATCGTGGGATATTCGCTCGACACTTCGCGAAACACGCGTAGCCACAGCTCATGGGCGTGCTGCATCGCGTTCGACTTGTCGGCCATGTGCACGCGCGTCTTACCTTGAACCTTCGCATATTCGAAGGCCGCACGAATCACGCGCTCGACCCCCTTGCGCGTGTTGATGTCCTCGTTGATCGCCACCTCGTCGGGCGTACCGCGCTTGAACTGCCCGCCCACCCCCGCGTAGATGCCCTCGGTGTTCTCGCGAAACACCACGATGTTGCAGTCGCTCGCGCGTTTGCCGACGAGTGGCATCAGGCGGTCGTGGAGGCACACGACGGGGCGCACGTTGCAGTAGAGATCGAGCCCAAAGCGCAGGCCAAACAGGATGTCGCGCGCATGCTTGAGATCGGGCACACGCGGGTCGCCGAGCGCCCCGAGCAGCACCGCATCACAGCGCTCGCGGATGTCTTCGGCGATCTCGACCGGAAACGTCGTGCCGTCCCTCAAGTAGCGATCGGCGCCGAGATCGAGCTCGACCAGCTCGAGGCGGTAACCGCGCTTGTCGGAAAGGGCCCGGAGCACCTCGCGGCCGACGGCGACCACCTCAGGGCCGATGCCATCTCCGCCGAGCAGTGCGATGCGATGGGTGGCTTGCTTCATGGCGGCCGACGCTAGCGCCCTCGCCCTGTGCCGTCCACGACCACGCTCACGTCACTCGAGCGTGCGCTGCTCGCGGTAAAGCGCTGCGTTCTGCCGCACCTGCTCGAGCTCGGCCGCCGCCCGGTCACGCTCGCGCGAGAGCGCGTCGGTGTTCCACACGAGGCCATACCAGGTGTCTGTGCCCCGAAACAGCCTCAGCCGCGCCCCGCGCGCGGTCGTCACCAGCACTTCGCCGTCCTGCTCGGTGAGGCTCTTCGGGGCACTGAGCTCCGCGGCGAAGGCATCCAAGCAGGGGGCGTCGCAGCGGCGCGCGAACAGGCCCGCAGAGTCCTCGACCTCCGCCGCATCGCCGAGCCCCGCGAGGGCCGCCGCACGCTCGGCC
>CAYNOM010000460.1:0-5679 GCA_964398415.1 uncultured Polyangiales bacterium
ACAGCCGCGTCAAGGGCGAGCTCGAGCAGGCGCTCGCCAAGCTGCCCATCGAGCAGCTCACCATCGTGCGCCCATCGCTGCTGTTGGGGGAGCGCGACCAGTTTCGGCTCGGAGAGCGTCTCGCCGCCCCCTTCTCGCGCTTCTTCCCAGCCCGTTACCGAGGCATCGAAGGACGCACCGGCGCGCGAGCGCTGTGCAGGATCGCGCGCGAATCGACCGCTTCACGCCGGCTCGTCGACTCGGAGGAGCTGCACGACCTCGGCGCGTGAGCCCCCCGACTGACAGCCGAGCGTCCCAAGCTGGGCTACAGACTGTAGGTCAGCGAGAGCGCGATGCGCGACAGCTCGAGGCGCAGCACATCTTCGTCCACGTTGGAGGCGATGTAGCTCGCGAGCGATGGCTCGAGCTCGGCGAGGCGCGCGATGGGGTCGCCTTGGGACGCGCGGTCGAGCACGTGGAAGTCCACGAGCCCGGGCTCCGAGCCGTGGGCGCGCGCCAGGCACTCACGCAGGATCTCGGCGTGAAAGGCCACCGTGAGCACGCCCTGGGCACCTCCGATGCGTCCGGAGCGCACGCTCAAGTATTGGCTCACCTGCGGCTGCGCTTGCACGAAGCTGCCCACAGCGAGCTGCGAGTAGGTGGCGTCCTTCATGCGTTCGGAGGTCTCCGCCACGATCTGCGCGACGATGCGCTCGGGAATGGCCATCCGCGCATCCTATCACCGATCGGGAGACCCCGAATCCACTCGCGAACGCGCGCTTTGGTGACCCTGGCCACCCCTGGAGCTTCAACCAGACCACGTGCCCGTGCGACCATGATGCTGGGGAGCGAGTTGCAGGCCCAGGCCGCAGCTCTGCTGTTTGGGGGGACGCAATGAACCGGCGCGATGGGCGGGGTATGGAACAACAACGTTGGACGCTCGTGATGGGCCTCGTGCTGAGCACGCTCGGCGCCATGGGTTGCAGCGGCGGAGGTGGCGGCGACGACGACGGGATCGACGCGGGCGGCGGCAACGGTTCCGCGGACGACGGCGGCGCCGACTCAGGCGGCAACGGTGGCAACGGCGGCAGCGGCGGCAGCGGCGGCAATGGCGGCAACGGCGGTGACGACGGCGGCACCTTCAACCCGCTCTTGTGCGGCAACGGCGAGCTCGACCCCGGCGAGGCCTGCGACGACGGCGATGACGACCCCACCGATGGTTGCGACACCAACTGTCAGGTGATGGACGGCTTCGAGTGCCCCGATCCCCCCGGTGCTTGCGAGCGGTGCGGCGACGGCAACAAGGAGAGCACCGAGGAGTGCGACGACAACAACCGCACGAATGGCGACGGCTGCAACGCCGACTGCGATCTCGAGCCAGGCAACTGGTTCTGCCCGCCGGGTGGAAAGCCATGCGAGCTGTGCGGTGACGGACAGCTCGACCCCAACGAGCGCTGCGACGAGGGCGACTTCGCCACCGGCGTGGGCTGCAGCGAAGACTGCCGGACCATCGCCGAGCACTACAACTGCTTCGAGCCGAACACCGAGTGCGTGCTGTGTGGCAATGGCATGCGCGAGGCGGACGAGGCCTGCGATGATGGCAACACCGAGTCGGGCGATGGCTGCGTGTTCAGCTGTCTCGCCGTCGAGGCCGGCTACACGTGTCCCAACCAGGGGAACACGGGCGGCGCCTGCACGCTGTGCGGCGACAGCATCATCAATTCGGAGCTCGAGGAGTGCGACGACGGTAACTTCCAGGACGGCGACGGCTGCTCCACGCAGTGCAAGCGCGAGGAGGGAGCGGTGTGTCTGTCGCCCGGCATCCTGTGCTCGGTGTGCGGCAACGGCTTCATCGAGCCCGTGGCCTTCGACGACCAGGGCACGGTCGATCCGATCGACGACGTGTACACGCTCGAGGAGTGCGACGACGGCAACCTGACACCCAACGACGGCTGCTCCGCGACCTGTGTCCGGGACACGACCTATGCATGTCCGATCGCGGGCGTCGCGTGTCACAAGTGCGGCGACGGCGTCGTCTCGGGCATCGAGCGCTGCGACGAAGGCACGAGCCAGGACGGCATCGGCTGCGCCGCGGACTGTCTGAGCATCGATGCTCACTACAACTGCTTCACCGGAGGGCAGCCGTGCGTGCAGTGCGGCAACGGCGTCATCGACACGGGCGAAGCCTGCGACGATGGCGTCAGCGCCGCCTTCGGCAACGTGCCCGTCAGCGGCGACGGTTGCTCGCGCGACTGCCGCACCATCGAGGATGGCTTCACGTGCCAGACCGACGGCAGTGGCAAGACCGTGTGCGGCCAGTGCGGCAACGGCATCGTCGAGCTTTCCGAGCAGTGCGACGACCGCAACGCGGCGAGTGACGACGGGTGCAGCGCCACCTGCGGGCTGGAAGCCGGGTGGAACTGCTTCTTCCCTGGCTTCCCTTGTGTCGAGTGCGGAAATGGTGTGGTCGATCCCGGCGAGGAGTGCGACGAGGGCACCGCCAACAAGACTGCGGGCTGCGATGCACGCTGTCAGGTCGTGGAACCCTGGGTCTGCCCCCAGGGCGGCAAGGCCTGCGAGCTGTGTGGCGATGGCGACGTCGGTGATTTTGAGACCTGCGACGACGACAACGTGGCAAGCGGCGATGGTTGCAGCTCCACCTGCGAGGTCGAGCCTGGCTACCAGTGCGAGAGCGGAACGTGTCTGGCCGTGGCCTGCGGGGACGGCTTCCGTGCAGGAAGCGAGGAGTGCGACGACGGCAACGCGAGGTCGGGCGACGGCTGCAGCGTGACCTGCCGCATCGAATCGGGCTTCGTGTGCGTCGGCGGAACCGGCTGCCGCGAGACCGTGTGTGGCGACACCGTGGTCGAGGGCGACGAGCGCTGCGACGACGGCAACGCCGCCACACCTGGCTGCGACGCGAATTGCCAACTCGAGGCGGGCTACAAGTGCCCAGACCCCGGACTGCCTTGCACCTTCACCGTGTGCGGCGATGGCTTCGTCGAGGGTCTCGAAGCCTGCGATCCCGGCCCGCGCTGCGTCGACGGAACGACTCCGTGCGACAGCGCCGAAGACTGCGCGAACGTCGACGGGGACGACGGCACCTGTGAGCCTCGATCAGGCTTTGGATGCAGCGCCACCTGTACCCTCGAGGGTACGCCCGGAGACGGCTTCGCCTGCCCGAACCTCGACTCCGTCTGCACCGCGGGCGGCAACGAGGGCATGGCCTGCTCGACGGAGGTCGGCTGCCCCAATGGTGACTGCGCCGCGGTGGGCGACACCTGCTACGCCACCGACTGTGGCGACGGCATCGTCGAGGGCCTCGAGGAGTGCGACGACGGAAACCAGGGCCAGAACGACGGCTGTAGCGCGAGCTGCACGGTCGAAGCGCTCTACACGTGCAAGGGCTCGCCCAGCGCGTGCCGGCCGATCTGGGAGTTTCTGCCCATTCGGACCTTCAACATCACGAACGTCAACCCGGCAGGGCTGTACTTCGATCCCGACACACGGTCGTTCGTCGGCTTCAAGGAGCAGAATGCACAGCCGCCCATCGAGCTGTGCCTCGACGGCACCGTGTTTTGCGGCACCGGCACCTGCAGCGGTGGCGCGAACAACACTCAAGCCTGTGTGCGCCCGGAGCAGTGCCCTGGTGGCAGCTGTGTGAGCTCGACGGCAACGTGTGAGCGCCCCGCCGATCGCACGCGCCCGAACACGGGCTTCATCACGGGCGCCACCTACGATCCCTTCTCCGAGTCCTTCCTCTTCATCGAGGAGAACGGCGCGCTCTCGCAGGTGCCGCGCGGCAGCCGCTGCGTCGGAGGCACGAATCCTGGCGCTGCGTGCGAGCAAGCGAGCGACTGCGATGGCACCTGCACGGCCTGGATGACCAGCGTCGCGGCGGCGCCCAGCAACTTCCGCGAGTCGCTACTCAAGACCGGAAACGTCGCCTTCAGCAAGGCGTCGGGCATTGCCGTCGGCGAGGATGGTCGGCTGTACGTGTCGAACAACAACGACCGTACGACCTGGATCTTCGCGCGCGATGGCGCGCAGAGCCCCGGCACCAACAACACGAGCTTCGCCACCGTGGCAAGCGGGTCGTTCACGGCCACCGCGGCCTACTCCGAGTACCTCGCCATCTTCACGGTGCCCGGCGAAGCCATGATCGGCAACTTCAGCGCCGTCACCGGGCAGCAGGATCTCAAGGCCAGCTTCTACTACGAGGCCGACGGCGCGCTCGCGGGTCGCTCGGCCATTCCGGGCCTGCTCTTCCCCGATCGCTCAGTCACCTTGAGCGACAGCGCCAATGCGGCCGAAACCGCGGTCGACGGTGGCTCCTTCGTGCTGTGCCCCAAGTCGAACGGCTCGCCTTGTCAGCTATTTGGACGCGCCTGCGAGAGCGACCTCGAGTGCGAGGCCATCGTCCCCGGCACCCAGTGCGATCCGCTGTTGCGCTGTGTGGGCGGCACGAACGCGGGCAACCGCTGTGCCATCGACGACGACTGCGCAGGTGGCGGCACCTGCGCTCAGGCCAGTCGCTGCATCGGCGGGACCAACGTCGGCAACGCTTGCACGAGCGACGTCGACTGCGCGGGTGGCAGCTGTGAGGGCTCGCGCTTCTGCAACCTACCCGGCGCCGCGCGCGACGACCGCGCGCTCGTCCCCTCTGCCTCCACCGGCAACGTGATCGACGTGCTCGCCAACGACAGCTTGAGCGAGTCGGCGTGCCTCAGTCCCCAGATGCGGGTCGTGTCCATCGACACGACGGGCACCCTGGGCACGGTCACCATCACCAACGGTGGCGCCGATGTCACCTACGACGCGCCCGGCGAAGGCTGCGGCTTCGTCGACACCTTCGTGTACACCGCCGACCTCGGTGGCGGCGTGCTCGATGACGCGGTCGTGCGCGTGCTCGTCAAGTGCGTGTGCGGCAACGGGGTGCGGGAGAGCAACGAGCAGTGTGACCTCGGCTCCGCCGCAAACGGCCCCCTGCCGGCTCGCTGCAGCACGGAGTGTACGCTCAACGTGGTGTGCGGCGACGGCTTCATCGATCCGGGTGAGCAGTGCGACGACGACAACACCGACTCGGGTGACGGCTGCAGCGCAAACTGCACCCTCGAGAGCATTTGCGGCGATGGCCGTGTGGAGGGCGTAGAGCAGTGCGACGACGGCAACGCCTCCTCGGGTGACGACTGCAACGCCAACTGCACCCTACCGGCCTGCGGCGACGGCAACGTCGACGTGCAGGTGAGCGAGCAGTGCGACGACGGCATCAACAACGGAACGGCGGGCTCCTCGTGCACCAGCCTGTGCACCATCGTCGCAACCTGCGGCAACGGTCGTATCGAGGGCAGCGAGCAGTGCGACGACGGCAACCAGATCGGCGGCGACGGTTGCAGCGCGCAGTGCTCGATCGAGGGCGATTGTGGCAATGGCAACGTCGAGGATACCGAGGTGTGCGATCCCAACGCGCCAGCGACACAATGCGAGGGCGAGGCGACCTGCAACAACCGCTGCCTGTGCGAGAACTACTGCGGCGACGGCCGCATCGGCGGCCTCGAGCAGTGCGACGACGGCAACACCGTGAGCGGCGACGGTTGCCGCAGCACCGCGCTATCGCTGGAGGACGGGGGCTGCACGCTCGAGGTGTGCGGCGACGGCATCAAGGACCCGAGCGAGGAGTGCGACGACGGCAACACCAAC
>CAYNOM010000461.1:0-5671 GCA_964398415.1 uncultured Polyangiales bacterium
CGTCCACCTCGCGGGCGAGAGCATCGCCTCCGGCCGCTGGAACGACGCAAAAAAGCGCCGGCTGGTCGAAAGCCGTGTGCGCGGCACCGAGCTCATCGCGCGCACCTTGGCCTCCCTCGAGAAGAAGCCCTCGGTGTGGGTGAGCGCGTCGGCCGTCGGCTACTACGGCGACCGCGGTGATGCTTGGCTCGACGAGGACAGCGCGCCTGGCGACGACTTTCTGGCCGAGCTCGCGCTGCGCTGGGAGGCGTGCACGAAGCCCGCGGAGCTAGCGGGCATCCGGGTAGTGCACGCGCGACTCGGCATCGTGCTCGACCCCAGCGGGGGGGCGCTCGAGAAGATGCTCTTGCCCTTTCGTCTCGGCATCGGAGGTCGCATCGGCGACGGCAAACAGTTCATGAGCTGGATCTCGCGAAGGGACGCGGTGCGCGCGCTCGAAGCGGCGATCGACGACCCGGCGCTGCGTGGCCCCGTCAATCTCACCGCCCCAGAGCCCGTCACGAACGCTGAGCTCACGCGGCTTCTGGCCCGCGCGCTCCGACGGCCGGCGGTCTTGCCCGTGCCCGCGTTTGCGGCACGTCTCGCCTTCGGGGAGATGGCGGACGTGGCCCTGCTCAGTGGAGCCCGTGTGCGGCCCAAGCGGCTGCTCGCGTCGGGCTTTCATTTCGAAGACCCCGCTCTCGCGGCTTATTTCGCAGCCGCCCTGGGCTGAGCCCCAGACACCCGACTCAGCGCGCCTTGCGCTTGCCCGACGTCGGCTTGGTCGCAAACGGATCGTCGTACCGCGTGCGCTGCTCGGCGAGGTCGGCCTCGAGGCGTGCCTTGATCTCGGGGAACTTGCGCGCGAGCATGCGCGCCGCGAGGTAGGCCGCGTTCTTGGCGCCGTCGATGCCCACGGTCGCGACCGGGATGCCCGGCGGCATCTGCACCGTCGCGAGCAGCGCGTCGAGGCCATCGAGGCTCGACTTGAGCGGCACGCCGATCACCGGCAGCAGCGTGTGGGCGGCCACGGCTCCGGCGAGGTGAGCGGCCATGCCCGCGCAGGCGATGATCACCTCGAGCCCACGCTCCTCGGCCTCTTTCACGTAGCGCGCCGTGAGATCGGGGGTGCGATGGGCGGAGAGCACGAAAAGCTCGCAGGGGATGCCCAGGCTGTGCAGCGTGTCCTCGGCCTTCTTCACGACCTCGAGGTCGCTCGGGCTGCCCGTCAGAATTCCCACCACGGGCTTTTCGTTCTTGTTCAGCTCGTTCGCCTTCACCTTGGCCATGTGCACTCCCTTCTCGAAGGCCGCTGTTCTGAAGCGACGACGTGGCCTTGGCAACGCTAGAATCCGACAATGGCGAGGGGGACGCGCATAGAGATCTGGGGCACGGCGCTCTTGTTCTTGGCCGTGGCGATGGTCGTGTGGGGGCTGTCACGCCGGGCCGGCCGCGAGCCGGGCGACACCTCCTCGGCGAGGGAGAGTGAGCGTGGCGCTGCGGCGCGCGAATCCCGCGTCCTGCTCGGCGAGCTCGTGGCCGGTGTCGAGCTCGGCATGTCCCAGGTGGCTTTGCAGAAGGCGCGTCCACGGGCGAGGCGTCATCAGGCCGCCGACGATGGCGCGCTGTGGATGTTTCAGGAGGTCTTGCCTTCGTCCGAGCGCGCGCTTTACGCGGTGCACTCGCAGGCCTTGAAGCTCGAGAAGGTGCAGATCGCGACGCGTCTCGAGAACGACGCTGCGATCGAGCCCCGCCTGCGCGCGCTCGAGGCACGCCTTGGCCCTGCGACGGGTGTCTTCAACTGTCCCGAGGGTCCAGGACAGCTTCCCACGCGCCGCTTCGCCTGGTTCAGGAGCGCAGTGGGTCTCGTCGACAATTACCTGCTCATCGGCGATCAGATCCTCGTCACGCTCTACGTCGCGTCCGTGGACGCGCTGCGTGAGTCGCTCAGGGCCGCAGGCTGTGCGCCGGTCGCGCCCGAAGACCTGACGCGCTTTCCGGCGATCCCAGCGCGACCCGAAGCAAACTGAGCGTTCGAGCGAACGTTCACGGAAACAGGGTCTCGACTTGTGCCATCAGCGCGTCGCAGTCGAGGGGCGTGCTCGTGCGCACGAGCAGGATGCGATTGTCCTGGGTGTTCGGGTCCCTCGAGATCACCTGAGTGCCGCTGGTGAGCTGGTCGTTGTCGGCACCGATCACCTGTTGCGAGCTCGTGTCGAAGTTCTCACCGAAGAGGCTACCCGCGTCGTCGCGTGTGCCCGCGTAGCGCGCGCGGTTCCACTGCACGAGGTAGAGCTTGCCGCTCACGCCGCTGATGGGGCCGAGCTTGGCTTCCACGTGCGCCGTGACGCCTGGATTTCCATCCTTCTCGGTGTCGCGAACGCGCGGATCCATGGCGTCGACTGGAAGCGCGTCCGTGGGGCTTTGTGGCTCCCAGCCGACGGCAACGCTCGTCTCCGGACGCTCCCAGCGCATCTCGCCTGCTTGAAGGGAGAGCAGAAGCTCGCTCTGCATTTCGGGCATGCTGCGCGGCACGCGATCATCGATCGAGACGTTGAGATCCAGGAAACTGCCCTGATTGACGATGTCGATGTGACACGCACGCTCGACAAACACGAAGCTTCCTTGGCGCTTCTCGATGGTCACGACGGCGTAGCTCGTGGTGAGCACCTTGACGTCGTTGTTGAACAGGGGGCTCTCGATCGACTGAATCGTACGAAAGGCCCTGCGCTCGGCGTAGTGACCCAGCACGACGTCGCGTGGATCCGGCGCTCCGGCATCGGCCATCGCAGCTATGTCGAGCTCTGCGCTGGCGTCCGCGACCGGGTCGCTGGGAGCTTCTGAGCCCATGTCGACATCGGCCGAGTCTTGCGCGCTGTCGTAGGGTAGGCCGTCGTTCCGACTGCCGTTCGAGGTCCCACCGCGCTCGATGCCGCAGCCCGCAAGCAACACAAGCGAGATCAGGCACGTAGGATGAGTAAGAGAGCACTTCATAAGACACCCCGTGCTTTCGGGATGGTGCCCGAAGGAGCGTTGGGAGTCGAGCGGAGATGCGTTCGGCGAGGCGAACCGTCACGGGCACGCGGTCACGGGGCGAATGTTGTCCATGAACAGTCGTGCGCCTGCGCTCGCGCTATCCGACCTCGCGACCAGCATGATATCGGTGTGATTGATCAGCGGCTCGAGCTCGACGCAATGGGTGGCAAAGGAGCCTACCGTCACGGAGGTCGTGGTCGCCAACGTCTCGAGTCCGACGCAGCCGAAGCCTCCCTGGACCTCCAGGTAAATCCCCGTACCCTCGAGGGTCGCCGCGAGATCGATGGCAAAGGCGTAGCGAGTGCCGCTCCTGAGCGGCTCCGCCAGCGTCTGGGTCAACGCGCTCCCATCGAGCGGCGCGCTGAGCAGCGAGTCGCCGTCAGTGGGCTCGAGCTGCTCTCCTGGTAAGGGGGCGCCCACGGGATTTGGGCGCAAGTCGGCCAGTCGATAGACGCCTGGGCCGCCGAGCAACCAGCTGCAGGAAAGCCAGGGCTGCGACTGCGCACCGAAGGTCGAAAGGCGTCCACCTTCGGCGTTGCCGGCCGTGATCTCGAAGGTTCCGTTGCTTATGGCCGGAAACGACGGCGGCGTCCCCGCGTCGAGGGGGGAGCTCCCAGCGTCCGCGAGCGAGGCATCCGGCGAATCCGTGGCCGCGTCTTCTCTTGCTTGCGGCTCGGGCTTTTCATCTCGGCGCACCGAGATGCACTCCTTGCCCAGGGGGGGACACTCACTGCCGAGGGCAATGGTTTCTTCGCAGGCGCTGGCGAGCAAGAGCGTCAGCAGCGCCACCAGCCATGGACTGACGCTTGGAGCGAGAACCATCACTGCAGCCTACGCCGCGCAAGTGAGTTTGCGCAATGGCTCCAGCGGCCGCCGCACTGGCCCATGCGGCTCAGCGCAGCCCGAGGGTCTCGCGGAATCGGTGGGCGTGGGGCGAGCCCGGGTGCGCACGCACGAACCTCGCTGCGAGGTCACGCGCCTGCTCGAGATCGCCGGCGCGCAGCAGGGCTTCGATGGCCAAAGCGTCCCGCTCCTGCGCGAACACACCGCGAGGGTAGTGCTCGCGATGGGACTCGGTGAGCCTGAAGGCGTCGCGTGGTTGGTGGTTCAGGGCGGCCCGGGCGCGTCTCAAGAGCTCCACCTCGGACGGCTGCGCACTCGGACCTCCTACCGCGCTCACGGCCGCGGGGGCCTGGGCCTTGGAGGCCACGGGAGCACGCGTGGGTCGGTCGCTGCGCGGTGCGCGCGTCGATGGCACAGCGGTGTGGGCCTCGGGCACGGCCACCGCGCCTTCGTTGGCGGTGCCGGCCTGCTTCGTCGGTGACGTGGCGGTCTCGTCGCTCGCCGGCATCGAAGGCATGATGTCGTCAGGGGAAACGACCAGGTCGACCCCATCCTCCGCCCCCTGGGGCCCTCGAGTCGGGGCGTGATCGACGGGCGCGGGTGCGCCCTGATCGGCGGCGCTCATTTCCGGCGCCACAGCCGGAGAACGGCTCCCCGGGGTCGAGCTGTCGGGACTCGGGCGGCCGAAGAACACGACCCCCGATAGCGCGAGCGTACCCGCGATGGCCACCGATAGCGCGACCTTGCCGAGCGAGACGCTCGTACCTACCGCGAAGGCACCCGTCCCACCTAGGGTGCCGCCCGCCTGGGCCGATGCGGTGCTCGCGGCCGCTGCGGCGCCCGCACCGGCAGACACGGCGGCCAGCTTCAAGGCCAGCACCCGCATTTGCGTGGGCGACGGGCCCTCCGTCGAGCCGGCTGCGAAGGCAGCACGCAACACGTCGGGGGCGTCGCTATCGGGACAGGTCCAGCGAATTGGATCTTTATCGTAAGTCATGGGGACCCCCTGCGAGCTGCTTCGCGACGCGCGGCCTGTTCGAGGGCGCGGCGCGCTGCATGCAGGCGTGAATAAGCAGTTTGAAGCGGGCAACCGAGCGCAGCGGCCACCTCTTGCATAGGCAACTCTGCGAACTCGTACAGCGCAACCACTTCTCGTTGCTCCGGCTTGAGCTCCGTGAGCAAACGATCGAGTAGGGCGCGGCGTTCTTGATCGACCAGGTCTTGGTGCTGGGATGCTGGGGCGCCGCCGTCTGGGACCTCGTCCGTGGCGTGCTCCCGTCGACGATGGGCGCGATTGCGGTAGTCGCTGGCGACGCGCACCGCGATGGCCGAGAGCCATGTGCGAAGCGAGGCACGCCCTTCGAAGCCGTCGAGCTTGCGGTGCACGACGATGAACGTCTCCTGCCACACGTCCTCGACGTCGGCCGGGCGCACGCCCATACGACGCAGCACCCTCCAAACGTAGGGACCGTGCTCGGCAACGACTTGGTCGAAATCGAACGCGCTCGTGTCGTTCTCCGCGGCCATGCTCGCGCGCTCTCCAGAGACCAGCGTCAACGCGGCGCCAAAGATGGAAGCGCCGGGCTCAACCGAGTCTGCGCTCGATTGTGCCGTGAGCCACGTTTCTGCCCAAGCCACTAACACGTATCGTCCTCACTGGTCACCCGCTCTGATTGCCCCCCGCTGGACAGCTGGTCCGCGGAGTAGCGAGCTTCAGAGCTTCTCGTTAGTGGGAGCAGCGCGGCGTGCCTTATCAGCGAAACCGCAGTCCTACCGTCAAGAATGGGGCAATGCTGACCGGTTTGGGCTGGTG
>CAYNOM010000462.1:0-5655 GCA_964398415.1 uncultured Polyangiales bacterium
TACGGACCCAGAGAACGGCTCTGAGCGCGAAGCGACCGGCCGTCACGCCTTCCACCACATGCGGCAGTGCATGGCGCACAGAGGCAAGCCCTCGCGCTGTCCCTCGAGCTCCACGTGCGTGTAGTGCACTTGAGGCTCCTCGGCGCCGGCGCGCCTCAAGAGCTCTTCGATGTAGGTTTCGGTCACGTCGACGTACCAACCGACGAGGGGCAGGGGCATCCCGTGCTGCACGCCGACCACCTCTCCCTTCATCACGATCGTCGAGGCCGAGCCGAAGTCGAGATACTGCGCGATCAGTGGCGGCATGCGCTTGGCGATGAAGTCGGGCGAGACCAGCATGAGCAGCATGCGGTACACGCCGCGCACGTCCTCCGCGACCTGGTAGCGCGCGCGCTCGCGCAGGAAGCTGCTCAGGGGCGTCTTGGCGGCCTTGGCGGCACCAAAGCCCGCGAACATCAGCGGAAAGATGTCGTAGCGACCGCCCGCCATGAACGGCTGGTCGAAGAAGCGCGTGACGTCGGGATTGTGGAGGGCGCTGAGCACGGCGGCGTGGCCTCCCTCGATCGTGCGCTCGCAGTAGTCGAGGTGGCCCCTGTAGGCCACGCCCTTGATGCGAAACGGGCTCTCGCCCACCTTGAATGGCAGCGACTCGAGCATGCGGCGCCCCCGCTGAGCCGCTTCGTCGACACGCATGTTTCAAGGTATCACGAAGACAGGCTGACTGGTTCAGGGGGGGGCTCCGCGGCTATGCGCCCGTGCGAGCGGGCTTACGACGATGCCCGCCGTCTGGGTTCCGCCGTACCTTCGGCTCGCCGGGCGAGCTGCGAAGTTGCGCCTCGCGCCGTGTTTCGGTGACAAGATGCGGCTTTTGCTGGCGGAAAAGGCGGGCGCGCTCTACATCACGGCGCCGCGACTCCTTTCCCCGCGGTGGAGGCCGAGATGAGCGAGCACGACGACGACGATGCGCCGGGCTGGACCATCGCCAAGAGCTCTGAGCTGTATCAAATTCGCGGCTGGGGAGAACCCTACTTCTCGATCAGCGAGCGCGGTACGGTGGAGGTCACCCCCGACCCGCAGAAGAGCGCGCGGCGCATCGATCTGCACGAGCTCGTCGGCGATCTGGAGGCGCGTGGCCTCGATCTGCCGCTGCTCATTCGGTTCAGCGACGTGCTGAAGGACCGCATTCGCCGTCTCAACGAGTGCTTCAACAAGGCCATCGCCGACTACGACTACAAGGGCGTCTATCGCGGCGTCTTTCCGGTGAAGGTCAATCAGCAGAAGCACCTGATCGACGAGGTGGTCGAGTTTGGCCAGCCCTGGCAGTACGGGCTCGAGGCGGGCTCGAAGCCCGAGCTCTTGATCGCGCTGTCCGCCATCAGCGACCCGAACGGGCTCATCATCTGCAACGGCTACAAGGACCGCAAGTACATCGAGACGGCGCTCTTGGCGCAGCGCTTCGGCAAGACGGTGATCGTCGTGCTTGAGCGCCTCGAGGAGCTGCAGTTCGCGCTCGACGCGGCGGAGAAGACGGGCATTCGGCCGACGCTCGGCATTCGGGCGAAGCTCAGCTCGCGCGGCATCGGGCGCTGGAAAGACTCGGCCGGCGATAGGGCCAAGTTCGGCCTCACGGCGAGCGAGATCGTGGAGGCGGTCGACCGCCTCGGCGCGCGCGACATGCTCGACTGCCTGCAGCTTCTGCACTTTCACATCGGCAGCCAGATCTCGAGCATCCAGCCGATCAAGAACTCGATGCAGGAAGCGGCGAACCTGTACGTCGAGCTCGCGAAGCTCGGCGCGGGCATGCGCTATCTCGATGTCGGTGGCGGTCTCGCGGTCGACTACGACGGGTCGAAAACCGACTTCCACGCCAGCAAGAACTACAACATCCAGGAGTACGCCTACGACGTGGTCGCGGCGATCCAGGAGGCGTGCAACAAGAGCGAGATGCCGGTGCCGACCATCGTCAGCGAGAGCGGACGTGCCATCGTCGCCCACCAGTCGGTGCTCGTGTTCGAGGTGGTCGGTACCCACGAGGTGCGTTTCGGCGAGCCGCAGGACCCCGGTCCCAAGGCCCACCGCGTGCTGCGGACGCTCTACGACACCTGGAAGGGCGTCATGCCCAAGAACACCCAGGAGTCCTTCCACGACGCGCAGCAGGGCAAGGAGGAGGCGGAGAGCTTGTTCAAGCTCGGCTACCTCAGCCTGCGCGAGCGCGGTCAGGCCGAGCGCCTGTATTGGGCTTGCTGCGAGAAGATCACGCACATGGCCAAGCGCCTGAAGCGTGTGCCCGAAGAGGTACAAAACCTCGAAAACCAGCTCGCTGCCATCTACTACGGCAACTTCTCGGTCTTCCAGTCGGTCCCTGACAGCTGGGCCATCGATCAGCTGTTTCCGATCATGCCCATCCATCGCCTCGACGAGGAGCCGAGCGAGCGCTGCGTGATCGCCGATCTCACCTGCGATAGCGACGGGCAGATCGATCACTTCATCGATGTCGAGGACGTCAAGCACGTGCTCGAGGTGCATCGCGTGCGGCCCGACGAGCCGTACATGATGGCGATCTTTCTGAACGGCGCTTACCAAGAGATCCTCGGCGACCTCCACAACCTGTTCGGTGACACGAACGCGGTGCACGTCAGGCTCTCGGACGACGACGACGGCTACGAGGTGAGCCACGTGGTCAAGGGCGACTCCATCCACGAGGTGCTCGATTACGTCGAATACCAGCCGAGCGTGATGGTCGAGCGCATGCGTCTGCAGGCCGAGCGCGCCAAGCGTGAGGGCCGCATCACGGTCGATCAGGTGAAGCTGTTGATGCGCCACTACGAGGAAAGTCTCGGTAGCTACACTTACCTGACCGACGATTGATTCCGCGGTAGAACGGAGCCCCATGTCTCGTATCGTCTGTAAGTTCGGCGGCTCGAGTCTGGCCGACGCCGCTCAGTTCAAGAAAGTCCGAGCGATCATCGACGCCGATCCGCGGCGCTGCATCATCGTGCCTTCGGCTCCCGGCAAGCGCTCGAGCAGCGATGCCAAGCTCACCGACCTCTTGTATCTGTGCCAGGACAGCGCGTCGGTGGGCACCGAGTTCTCGGGGCCGTTCGAGCTGATTCGAAGGCGTTACCTCGACATCGAGCGCGAGCTCGGGCTGAGCGCGGGCATGTCCGCGCACCTCGACACCCTGCGTCAGGAGCTCTCGAACGGTGTGTCGCGTGATTACGTGGCGTCGCGCGGCGAGTACCTGAACGGCATATTGATGGCGTCTTACCTCGACGCCGAGTTCGTCGATCCGAAAGACTACATCGCGATTCTCTCGAACGGCAGCGTGGACCCGGACACCTACCGGGTGCTCGGGGAGCGCCTCGCCGACGAGCGGCGTCGCTACGTGATCCCCGGCTTCTACGGCCACGATGGCAGGGGGCGGGTGAAGACCTTCTCGCGCGGTGGCTCCGACATCTCGGGGGCCATCGCCGCACGCGCCGCCAAGGCCGAGTTGTACGAGAACTGGACCGACGTCTCCGGTCTGCTTATGACGGATCCCAGGATCGTGGCCAACGCCAAGCCGATGGCGGAGGTGACCTATGCCGAGATTCGCGAGCTTTCGTACATGGGAGCGTCGGTGCTGCACGACGAGGCCATCTCGCCCGTGCGAGAGGGTGGCATCCCGATCTGCATCAAGAACACGAACGCCCCCGACCATCCCGGGACACGCATCGTGACCGAGCTCAGCCCCGAGATCGAAAAGAACACCGAGATCGCCGGCATCGCGGGCAAGAAGACGTTCGCGATGATCAGCGTCGCGAAGAACCTGATGAACAAGGAGGTCGGGTTTGCCTATCGGCTGCTCGGCGTGCTCGAGCGCCATCGTGTGAGCTTCGAGCACTGCCCCTCCAGCATCGACAGCATGAGCGTGATCGTCGATGCCAAGGAGATCGAGGACAAGGTCGACCTGGTGCTCGAGGAGATCAAGCAGACGTTGCATCCCGACGAGATCGAGTTCGTGCCGCAGCTTGCGTTGATCGCGATCGTGGGCGAGGGCATGTCTCACGCGATCGGCATCGCGGCCAAGGTGTTCGCGGCCCTGCGTGACGCCAACGTGAACGTGCGCGTGATCAACCAGGGCGCTTCCGAGCTCAACATCATTGTCGGTGTGGCGCCCGAAGACTACGACGGCGCGGTGCGCGCGCTGTACGGCGCGTTCGTCAAAGACTGAAGACGCGAGTCTGCCCACCCGCTGCGCGACGAGCGCGCAGACAACCACGAGCTGTGCACCGCGAGCTGATCGGCGCATTGCGCCGTCACCTACGTCACGTGCCCCGCGCGCGGCGCAGGGGCGACGCTCACATCCCAGTGTCACAAGGGCTGTCACAGGTACTGTCACAGGGCCTGTGGCAGGGGACGGCTCTTGAAATGGCAGCGACGCGAGCGTCTTTCGCGGCCTTTTGCACGATTTCAACGATGGCACGGATGCTGCTGAGGGACGACCTCAACCCCCATCGACAGGAATCTGAAAATGCGTCTTCCCAAGCACTCCACGGCTCGCCGCGCACCATCTCTTGTTCTTCGTCAGCCGAGCCGGCGAGCCGGGCTGATCTGCGCGCTGGGGCTTGCCTCTGCCTGCGCCGCACCCGCCGACGCGTGGACACAAGCTGACCCCAATGTCGAGGTGGACCTCGAGCAGCACAGCGCGGCGTTGGTAGCCGCCGATGACGTGCAAACCGCCGCGCGCGCGATGATCGCCGCGGCCCACATGAAGTCCGCCAACCCAACCACCGGCGGCTGCGACGAGCTGGGTGCTCAGCTGTGCCGGGACTGGCATGGCTTTCCGGAGGAGGCCTCGGACGATGACCCAGACTACAAGCCCCAGCTCAACTTCCTCGTCAAGGTCGAGGGCGACAAGGTGTACTTCGCCCTTCGCGGTCGTTCAGAGGACCCGGGAGACGAGGGAAACGTCGCCCTCGCTGACGACGGCGCGCCCGCGAGGTTGGTGCACAAGAATGGTGAAGTCACAACCGGCGACGGGACGCTGGGCTATCGGGTCCATCGCGGCTGGTGGAAGGCCATGGAGACCCTCTGGGACCAGGTACATCCCCTGCTCACGGAGCACGGCAAGGGCCGCACGGTCTTCATTACGGGTCACAGTCAGGGTGGTTCGATGGCGGCGTACCTGGCGAAGAAGGCTCTGCACTTCAAGGACACGCGCGACCTCGAGATGCGGCTCGTGACCTTCGGATCGCCGCGGTACACGCTGTCCGAGCACTTCTTCCCGAAGAAGCGCTCCTTCAAGGTGTACACGGTCGAGAACTTCGATCAGGACGGAGAGGTCGATCCGTTCACCGTGAGCTGGGAAGATGGCCTGCGAGACAGCACGCGCTTCAAGAAGTGCAACGACAAGAATCCGGGTACTTGCGCCAAGCGCCTCGGCAAGGTCTTCGAGTGCACGACGGACGAGTTCGGCGAGGGGCTGCACGGCGCCGATCTCTACTTCGAAACCGCAACACTGGGCTCCGTGTGCGACGAGAACCTCGAGCCCAATCAGAAGCCGCGGAGCGCGAGTGGAGACGCCCAGCGATCCACGGAGGTGGTGACCTTCACAGACCCCTCGATCTGTGGCTACGAGGCGGCCACCAGCGCCGCGCTCTGCGGAACGGAGGC
>CAYNOM010000463.1:0-1310 GCA_964398415.1 uncultured Polyangiales bacterium
CCTCGGTGGCGCGGCGAACCTCTCCCATGCCATATGAGAGTAAGCGCTTACTTGCATACCGCAAGGGCCAACGAGGGCTGACCAGGGTCGGACTATGGGCTACGTGGAATGCCGGCCCGTTCCATCGCCTCCAACATCGGCTCTCGGACGCGCTCGTCCTTGTGAGGGAAGCTGCGCTGAAAAATGGCGAGCGAGTAGCCAGGATGCCGCTGCAGTGCAGACCGAGCCTGGTTGCGCGCGTCCGCTGAGCGCCCGGCGAGCTCCAGACAACCTGCTGCGATGGCGGAAATGTGGAAGTGGGCGTTCGGCGCTTGGGTTGCTCGTACCGCCCAGGCAGCAGCGTCTTCGTAGTCGCCACGGTTGGCCAAGGACACGGCGCGGCTCGCCTTCATCGCAAACAGCAGCGGGTCGAAGGGGCTCAGGCGCTGCGCGTGCTCGAGCCCCGGCAGGGCAACCTCGTCCTGGCCGCTGTGGATCCCCACGAAGGCCCGAGCATAGTGCCCCTGCGCGTAGTTCGGGTTGATCGTCAATGCACGATCGAGTGCCTCGAGGGATTGATCGTGCTCGCGCGATAGGAACAGTGCTCGGCCGAGGCACCAGTGTCCCATGGCGTCGCGGCCATCGTGGTTGACGCTTTGCCGCGCGAAGTCGAGCGCTCTTTCAATCTCGTCCCCCACTTCGGACGCCGAGCTCAAGAACGCCCGCGAGTAGTGCGTGAACGACAAGCCTGCGTAGGCACGGGAAAACCGCGGATCGAGAAGAACCGCACGCTGAAGCATGGCGTGGCCCTGCTCGTTGTCTTCAGCCGTAAAGCGGAAGCAGTGCCAGAGCCCGCGATGGTAGCACTCCCAGGCGTTCAAATTGTCGGGAGGAACAAGCAGGGCACGCTGCATTTCTGCCTGCTCGATCTTGGGCTCGATGGCCGCAATCACCGCGCCCGTGATCTCGTCTTGCACGGAGAAGAGATCGTCGACGACGCGGTCGAAGTGTTCCGACCACACCTGCTGGCCGTCCGTGCAGTCGAGTAGGTCGACGGTGATGCGTATCCGCGCGTCGCGGCGCTGCGTCGTCCCCACGAGCAGGTAGCGCACGCCCAAGCGACGGCCGATCTCGTGCGGAGGCAGCCGGCTGTCGGCGAAGCGGGCGGCGGAGGCTCGCGCGGTCACAAACAAGTGCGGCAACTGCGACAAGCGTGAGGTGAGGTCGACCGCCAGCCCGCTCGCCAGCACGTCCCCGCTCTCGTGTGAGCACAGATTGTGGAAGCCGAGCACCGCGATCGACGGCCGGTCGGGAAGCGCGATGGTGTCCGC